>JBKDHQ010000086.1:0-21715 GCA_046336365.1 Neisseriaceae bacterium | reverse complement strand
ATCTTGCTTTTGCATGTGGTGATTCAATACTTAGAACTCAATTATTTAATTTACTCACGGGACAGCCAATAAAATCAAGCTCTAAGATACAAAATATAATGTTAAATTTTTAAAGATCTAAAAAATGTCAGGTAATAAGCTCAGCGCTGTTATTACAGATTTTAAGTGAGAAGAGGTATGAGTATAAGCATACTCCAATAATATTTGAACAAGATTTTGAAGCAGATGCTTACTTTTTTTTCATAAAAATTGATTTTATAGGTTTTAAACGATCTGTATCTAATTTAATCAATAATGCAGTGGATGCTTTGAAAAATAGAGATAAACCCAAAATTACTCTAATGTTAGAAGTTAATAATGAATGGGTAATAGTTAGCGTTAAGGATAACGGTAAGGGGATACCAGATAAGGTAATTGAAAAAATTGAAAATAACATTGCAGTTACACATGGTAAAGAAAATGGCCATGGTATTGGTTTGACTCAAGTTAGAGATACGTTAGAAAAAAATCTAGGTAAGATGAATATTTATTCCAGTCAAGGGCATGGAACTACAATAAAACTATTTTTTCCCAAAATTACAAATCCTGGTTGGATTGCTAGCGAAATTAAGATTATTAAAGATGATACTGTAGTTATTCTTGATGATGATAATTCTATACATGGCGCCTGGGATACACGATTAGCACCTATTATAGAAAAGTTGCCGAATATTAATATCAAACACTTTTCAGATGGTAAAGAAGTGGTTAATTTTATAAGTAGCCTTTCTATAAAAGAAAAGCGTAAAATTTGTTTACTTAGTGATTATGAGCTATTAAATCAGGGATTAGATGGGTTACAAGTAATAAAAGATTCTGGAATAAAACGTTCTGTTCTAGTAACTAGTCACTATGATAATTTGGATTTACGAAAAGGTGCTACCAGTATTGGGGTTAAAATTTTACCTAAACCATTAGTACCAAATGTGTTGATTAAAGTTGATAAAAAAATCAAACCAGGAAGTAAGACTGTTGATATGGTATGGGTTGATGATAATGTGGTTTTTATTAGTCATTTAGTAGATAAATACTATAAACATCTCAACGTTGATATTTATGATAACCCTCATACTTTTTTGGAAGATATAGTTCAATATCCGCTTGATACAAAGTTTATACTAGATAATTACTATACCGAAATAGGTATATATGATATTGATGGTGCTGTAGTTGCTAAAGAACTACATGAGAAAGGTTATAACAGGCTATTTCTTCTGTCTGGGGAAGGACTACATAGAACACCAGACTATTTAACAGTTATACTAAAATCTGATACCGAAGCTTTAGAACATTTGGATAAATTATAATATTTTATGTGTCTCAAGAAGACGTTAAATTGAAATGCGATATGACTTATACAAATGAGTCAAATTTTATTGTAAAAAAAATAATATTTTGTTACAATTTTATATAATTTTGCAAAATTCAGGAAATATGTATGCAAGAATTTCATTGTAAAGTATATGAAGATTATAAAATCTCAATACCTGTAAAACTTAGAAAGCTATTGTCAATTTCACCAAAAGATGAAATAATTTTAAAAATAAATGATAAAAATGAAATGACATTTGGAACAGTACAATTAGAATTGGCAGCAGTGCAAAAAGGTATACAAGAATTTTTTAGCAAGAAATCGATCGTTGATGATTTTTTAAGTAACAGAGCAAGTGAATATGACGATAATTAATAAAGTGATTTTTGATACATCAGCATTTCTTGCAATCATAAATGGTGAAGTAGTTTATAATGTTGCGGTAGAGCATATATCTCATGCATATATGTGTACCGTTAATCTAGTGAAGTTGTGACATGCCTTGTTCGAAATGGGTATACAGATGAATATAAAATTCAACATATAATAAATCTAGTTAAGCCATTAAATTTTAACTCTGAAAATGCTTTAAATGTTGGTAAAATGGTTGCGATTACCAAACATTTGGGATTGTCTCTTGGTGATAGAGCATGTTTAGTAGCAGCAAAAATACTTGATTTACCAGTATATACAGCAGATAGGAAATGGGCCGAAGTTAAAGATATATTGAAGATAAATGTTATACAAATAAGACCATAAATATAATAGTGTTTAATTGAAAATAAATGGGCGATTTATTATTTGTACTAATAATTGTCTATGCTGTGCTACAATTATTCATGATAACATGTCTATCTTTTATAAAATAGTAAATTATTAATAATTTTTTTCTTAGAGTATATTATTTTATGAGCGAAGATATACGCTGGAAACGGCGTTTTGATAATTTCAATAAAGCTTTTAACCAACTTGGATTTGCAATAAAGTTAATGAGAAAGGGCATTATCTCAACTTGAAGAACAAGGGGTTATTCAATCATTTGAATATACACATGAACTAGCATGGAATGTACTTAAAGATTATCTTGAAGAGTACGGCGGGTATATTGGATTAATTGGTTCTCGTGATACTAGCAGGGAAGCATTTAAACTTGGATTAATTGAAAATGGTGAACTTTGGATGGATATGATAAAAAGCCATAATTTATCTATCCATACATATAATGAAGATACCGCAAAACATCTTATTTCTATAATACCAGATTATTATCAGGAGTTTTTAGCATAACAAATTAAAATGCATCAATATCTAAATAGAGAAGATTAAATTATGAATTTCGGTCTATCTGATAAAACTATTACATTAATACAAAATGTATTTGCAAAGTATCCACAAATTAATAAAGTAGTTATATATGGATCTCGAGCAAAATGCAACTATAAAAACGGCTCTGATATAGATTTAACAATGTATGGCAGCGATATACCGCACCGCTTATTACTCACACTATTAATAGAATTGGATGATCTAATGCTGCCATATACAATAGATTTATCAATTTTTTCTAATATTGACAATGTAAATCTAAAGGAACATATAAACAAAGTAGGAAAAACTTTTTATTCTTGCAATAAACTTGACATCCAGCATTCACCACCTGGAGCGACGCTATAATAACATACTTCAGTGAGTATGCAAAGTGGCTTTAATGGGACAGCCCTGATTTAACAATTGGAATTTGAGTAAAAATCAAAGCAACAACCATATATCCAGTAAGAAGTTAAGTTTAATTGGTTTGATTACTACACATTTCTTTTGCTTGTTCCATTACGCTTACAATAGCAGCATCACTTTTATCAGGCGGGTAGCCATATTTCTTTAGTAAATGCCGTATTTCCATTCTCATTCTTGCTTGTACTTTTTCACGCACATGCCAATCTACACTCATATTAGATTTAATTATTCTAGTTAAATCTTTAGCAATCAATTGTAAGGTTTCATCTTGCATTCCAGTAAATGATATTGAAAAGGAGCCATTTTATTTCCAAACCTATAGTTTACCTTTTTGGAGCTAAACCTGTGTAAATATTCGGTTTAATCCAGGCGGGACTCCCCAAATTTATGAGTTTCATTTGATATACTCATGCAATAATTATGTCCGGTAAGTAATTATAAGTAAAGGAATAGACTATAATGGAAGGCGCAAAATCAAAAATAATTCATAACAGTACTCTCAATTCAGCCCAATCTCCTAAAAAAGAAACAAATACTACTGACCAGTCAAGCTTGTTTTCAGCTAGTGCACAGACAGTTAATTCTGTAGGGGGAGTAAATCTTGAAAAAAACGCACACAACCACTTTGTGTCAGATTTATATAAAGATCAATTTAATTATTGGAATTTGAGTGAGAATCAAAGCGATAAAGATAGATCCAGTAAGAAGTAGTAAACTAAGTTAAACTATATCCAAAAAAACTTATTTTTTCTTATGTGTTAAGTTAAAAATGAAACTCATAAATATTTATAACTATTGATGAGATGTATATATCATTTTAAAGCTTTTATCATCATCATTTAGAAAGTTTTCTTAGGCGATATCTTCACACAACCATTTAGGAAAGAGCTATGGCTTGGAAATATTGATCCTTGTTTATGTTCACACATAAAACGAGGGTCTTTATCTGGAAGCTCCAGAGCGTTAGCTATCATATTATAACCATTTGGGTCTGTATGATAATAGGAAAAATCTATCGTAGAAGCAACTTTATGTAAGGATGGTGCATCTTTAATATATTCTTTTCTTAAAATATCACAATACTTATCCATGCTTGATCTAACAATATCTTCAAATTGTACAATACTTTTACCTTTAAATGTTTCTGGATTATATTGTGCTAACGTTGGGCAGTTTATTAAATAATATATTGGTTGTTTATAGGTTGGGGAAAATTGTGCTGTTTCCATAATTATAGGCCAATAGTCTTCTAGCTCATAAATGTTTAGATAAATTTCTTGAATATTACTAATTGGCGCTGAATCATCATTTACAGCTGGTTTAAACCCAGGAGCGCAACTTGCTGCAATTGAGAGTAAATGGCGAACAGTTCCTAACACATATGAAGCTAAATGGTCTATCTTTTGTTTTTTCTCAATATCATTGAATATCATAGTCCATCTCGGTGTGTTATGCCATGATCTATTTAAATAGCGGTTCAACTGAAGTAAATGAGCTGCAAATTGGAAACACGCTGGATCACTAAGCTTACTTTGCCATTTGTTTGAGAAAAAAATAAACTCTGAATACCAATTACATTTAGCAAGGCGTGCAATCTCTCTAAAAATGATATGATGTTCATTATATTGTTCAGGCTTTTCAAGATCATAACCTAGATATTTTTGAAGCTTATTGTGTCTAAGCCTATCTGATATTTTAGATAGCATAAAAATTAAACTTGATCCTGAACTTAAATCCCATATAGGTGAGGGAGTTAGTGGTTCACCTGACATATATGGTAGAGCATTATTTATGGCTCGATTGGTCCCTACCATTTCACCGGGAGATAGTACTAAATGTGGTACAATTCTTGTGCCTGATTTCATGTAAAGATCACAATTTTTATTAATTAAAATACCTAATGGGCCATTGGTGGCAGGGTCATATCCTAAGTTATTTAATAATTTTTCTGGTAATTCTGGGCTATTAAATGAAATAGTTCCACCATCTACTAATGGAAGAAATGATTCTGAATTATGCATTATTTTGACACCGAATGGGTATCTTACTTTATATAAAGTTAGTTCTTTGTCTGGAGATAACTTATTTATAATTTTAACTAATTCAGGGTTAACGTTTTCTATTATATTACTTGCTCTATCCCATGTCAATTCTTCAACATCTATTAAGTTGCCATTTTTACTTGTAAACATTTTGTTATTTTCCTTCATAGGGTCAATTGTATTAAGGTGAGTATATGTTACGTTTTTTTAGCAAATATGGCACTCTTGTATTTCTTGCATTTGCATATGCTCATATAACTCTACCACTATTTAACCATATTTTAAATAATTTTTGTAAATATTTTACCTCCTATTTTTTCAATACCAAAATATTACAAGAAATATTTCCGCCTTTTTGTGTTGTTTTGACCTTGGCCGCTTAAAATAGATATTAATTGTTATAGTGTCACCTACGTGACCATATTTGTGAATATAGTACTAGCAAGTTATGTTAAAAAATAGAAATAGTAACGTATAAATTGATATTCTGATAAAATAACCATTTAATTATCAGTATCAATTTAAAGGTTATATATGGAATCATTATCACAAGGTCTATCTAAATGGTTTTATTTAGGCGTTGCTGCTTTTATTGTTGGGATTATATTAGTATTCTTGGCTAAAGGAAGAAATAAAAGTAAAACCATGGAAAATGGTTACTTTATTTTAATTTTGGGTTTAGTCGGTATTATTTCAGAATGGACTGATTTTGCTACAGTATTATTTATTTTCGTCATTATTAGCGGTGCAATTCTATTATTTAATAAGGTATTTTTAGCTAGAAAACGCCCAAATGATGCACCTATTCCACACTATATTCACTATTCGCGAGAGTTTTTTCCGATAGTACTAGCAGTTTGGATATTAAGAGGGTTTTTATTTGAAGCATATTTAATTCCGAGTAGCTCTATGCGACCAGACTTAACAGTTGGAGATTTTATTTTAGTTAATAAATTTACTTATGGTATTAGAGAACCATTTACCAATAGGGTAATAATCCCAGTTAGTCAGATAAACCGCGGTGATGTGGTAGTATTTAAAGATCAACAAGTTAGAAATCGCGACTTAATTAAACGTGTTGTTGGTATTGGTGGAGATAAGATTGTATATAAAGATAAAAGATTAACTATTAACGGAGTTCCACTTAAGTATACCCCTAACGGGACTTACCAATATTCTGATACTTTTCCAGTAGTTGGTACTGTCAATTTCTTAGATCAAAAATTTACCGAAGATTTATTTGGAGTAAAACATCAGATTCTTACGTGGGATCAAGTCCCATCATTAAATACACAAAGTGTATATAATTTCCCTAATAAGAAAAATTGTAATTATATTGATGATAATCAATTTGAGTGTGTTGTGCCCACAGGTGAATATTTCATGATGGGAGATAATAGAGATAATAGTGAGGATAGCAGATATTGGGGATTTGTACCTAATGAGTCAGTATTGGGCAAGGCAATGTATGTTATTATCAATTTCCATGATATGAAAAGGCTTTGGAAGAAAATATAGATATGTCTGATATAAAAGAATTGGAAAAAGCTTTAGTATACCAATTTAAAGATATATCAATTCTTAAACGTGCATTAACTCATAGAAGCTATAGCAAGGTAAATAATGAACGTTTAGAATTTGTTGGCGATGGTATATTAGATTATGCCATAGCAATTATTTTGTATCATAATTTTCCTGATTTAGCTGAAGGTGTACTATCTAAAATTAGAGCAGCTCTTGTCAATCAGGAGTCTTTGAGTGAGTTAGCAAACAAGATTCAGTTAGGCAAGTATCTTTTATTGGGAGATGGTGAAGAGAAAAGTGGCGGCAGGCAAAGACCATCAATACTTGCTGATTGTTTGGAAGCTATATTTGCGGCAATAAGTTTAGATTCTGGAGTGCAGCAAGCCTTGGAAGTTATCGAACATATCTTCAAAGAAAAATTGAAAAATGCAGATAAATTAATTATTAGAGATAGTAAGTCTATTTTACAAGAATATTTGCAGGCAAATCAGATAAATGTGCCTGAGTATAAAGTTGTAGACTCAACTGGGCCAGACCATGACAGCATCTTTAAAATTGAGTGTTATATTCCTGAACTGGATATAAAAGTTATTGCACAAGGTAAAACTAAAAAGGAAGCAAGTCAAATTGCTGCAGAAGAATCTTTAAGGATCATAAAAGAAAAAAAAATATATGGAAAGTTTTGAAAATAAATATTGCGGATTTATATCAATAGTTGGACGTCCTAATGTAGGAAAGTCAACGCTTATGAATCATTTGGTTGGACAGAAGGTAAGTATAACCTCAAGAAAACCGCAAACTACACAATATAGAATTAATGGAATATATACTAAAGATAATTATCAATATATATTTGTTGATACTCCTGGGTTTCAAAAACGTTATATTAACAAATTAAATACTATTTTAAATCAAAGTGTGATAAATAGTTTGGATAATGTTGATGCTATATTGTTTGTTGTGGAAGCTGGCATTTACAATGAGGGTGATAATAATGTTCTGAGCTTACTAAATCCTAATGCTAATGTCTTATTAGTGGTAAATAAAGAAGATAAGTTAAAAAATAAGAAACAATTAGAAGAATTTTTAAATAATGTTATGAAAAAATTCCCGTTTAAGGGTGTAGTCACTGTCTCTGCTAAACACCATATTGGGATCGATAAAATGTTACAACAGTTAAAAGTATTTTTACCACAAAGTGAATTTCTTTATCCAACTGATAATTTGACAGATAAAAGTAGCAATTTTTTAGCTCAAGAAATTATTCGTGAAAAAGTATTCCGCTACCTAGGTGAAGAACTTCCTTATAACGTTGCTGTGGAAATAAATGAATTTAAATTAAAAGATAAGATTATAAATGTTGCAGCAACAATTTTAGTTGAACGTCATAACTATAAAGGTATAGTAATTGGAAAGAATGGAGAAAAGTTAAAAAAAATTTCAACTAGTGCAAGACTTGATATGGAAAGTTTATATAATAACAAAGTTTTCCTGCAAATATGGGTAAAGGTAAAAAGTGGCTTTGGAACTGATGCGAAATTTTTAGAACAATTTCAATGAGCATATGAAATGCTAAGTATAGTAATTAATGTTAAAAATGGAAGTAGGTATTTGCGGAGGTGTTTAAATTCTTTAGCTAGATTTGATAATGTGGTTTTACTTGATAATTATTCAACTGATGACACAATTAAAATTGCAAAAGAGTATCCAAACGTTGAAATTCATACTAGTGAATTTTTAGGCATGGGTAAAGTTAGGAATTTAGCAGCTAGTTTTGTTAAATACGACTGGATATTATTTGTAGATTGTGATGAAGTGCTATCTAGAGAGTTAGTAAATTATTTGCTTGATTTTACTTTTGAGCAAAAGACTATTTATGAAGTTAGGCGCTATAATTTTTATAACAACTATAAATTAGAATCAAGTGCATGGGAAAATGATTGGGTACTAAGAATCTGTAATAGAAATGAGACACAATTTGCTGAACATGAAGTTCATGAGAGTATAAAAAAAGAACAAATGCAAATTAAGCGAATTGAGCGCGGAGGAATTTACCATTTTCCATATGAGAATGTTAGTGGACTAATTAATAAGATGCAGCTTTATAGCTCATTATATGCCAAACAATTTGTTGCTAAGAAAAAGCCTTGGTTGCTTTTGATCCCGTTTAGGGCTTTTTTTATGTTTATTAAGTGTTATATTCTCAAACGTGGGTTTTTAGATGGTTATGAAGGATTTGTAGTTAGTAGCTATAATGCAATAGGCGTTTTTTCAAAATATATAAAACTATATGAATTACAACATGAAAGACAAATTGCTTTAGCCTTTACAGTAGATACTTTGGATGGAATAGATGATATCTGTAATGCTATTAACCAGCAATTATTATTGCCTGTACGAGTAGTTATTTTTATTACAAATAATAAATATAAAGAACAGTTATCACAATTTGTAAAATCGCATTTAATAGTTGAATCTGATATAGAGCAAGTGGATGAATCTCAAGATGGATATTCTGTATTAATTAAATATTTAGAGCAATATAAAGGTTCAGTGAAATATATCGCATACTTGCATATATTTGATCTAATACACAATGTTAAATTTATTTATAATATAAGATCACATATTTCAAAAAATCTTGGTAAATTGAAGGAACATGGATTAAAAGCTAAATTAATACCTTATGTAGACTTAATATTTGAACATGAAGATTAGTTGCCAATAAACATTTATAGAGTATATTAATTATGCAAAAAATCATTTTAATTTGTTTAATTCTGCTAATTACTGTCTTCTCTTATCAACTTAAATATGGTAGTGGTGGCTATGCTGATGATAAGAGAATAGTAAATCAAATTGCGATGCAGTTAAATTTAAATGAAAGTTTTATTAATCGTAATAGTTTATTAGAAATGAAAATTGAAGGGTTAAAAGGTTCAGTAGATGCAATTGAAGCAAGAGCAAGATATGAATTAAATTTGATTAAACCTGGTGAAACATTAATTGTATTACCTGGTAATTATACAGTAAAGGTACCAAATAAGAAAAAATAATAAAATATTTTAACTTGAAAATGAAAGAAGATACATAATTATGCATGCATTAGAAATTAATCATTTAACAAAGCGTTATGGTAAGTTTACCGCATTATCAGATATTAATTTTAAAATAGAAGAAGGTGAGTTTGTTGGGTTATTAGGAGTTAATGGAGCAGGAAAAACATCATTAATTTCATCTGTGGCTGGAGTTAATAATTTCGATGGTGAAATAAAGGTTATGGGATATGATGTAGTCAAACAAGTAGTGAAAGCAAAGCAAAATTTAGGTGTAGTACCACAAGAATTAGCTTTTGATCCATTTTTGACTGTTTATCAAACTCTAAAATTCCAATCAGGTTTATATGGCGTAAAAAATAATAAAGAATGGATCTTTGAAGTAATTGAAAGATTATATTTATCTGATAAAGTTAATAGCAATACAAGAACGTTGTCCGGAGGTATGAAGAGAAGGTTAATGGTCGCGCAAGCATTAATTCATAAACCTCCTATGATTATTCTAGATGAACCAACAACGGGAGTTGATGTAGAAATTAGGCAAAGCTTATGGAATTTTATAACTGAGTTACATCAAAAGGGACATACAATTTTATTAACTACACACTATCTTGAGGAAGTGGAAAAACTGTGTGATAAGATTATCATGATAGACAAAGGTAAAATTATTGCAAAGGATTCTAAGGAAAATTTAATGAATAAATGTAGTAATCTATCTGCAAGTTTGGATGTTATTACAAAAGATGGATTATTTGTTGACTCATTACATGATATTTTAATAAAAAAGGTTGATAATCTCTATACATTGCGCCTTGATAACAATGATAGTCTAGCTGAAATTTTAAATACTTTAAAAAATAATAATATAGTTATCGAAAATATAAATGTGAAGAGGCCTTCATTAGAAGAAATATTTATTTATTTAATTCGTGGGTGACTTATTATGAATGGATTTTTTGCATTAATTAAAAAAGAGATATATAGATTTATGTCAATTTGGATACAGACAGTTATCGGACCATTATCTACAGCATTATTGTACCAGTTAATATTTGGGCATCAGTTATCTGGTATAAAAACTGGAATTGCAGCAATTAATTATTCAACATTTTTGATTCCTGGTTTGATTATTATGCAAGTATTATTAAACTCATTTGCTAATTCAAGTAGTAGCATAATTCAAGCTAAATATACAGGTAACATTATCTATATATTAATGGCTCCAATAACGCCTTTAGCAATATATGGTGCATATTTAGTATCGTCAATAATACGCGGTGTAATAGTTGGGACGGTAATATATCTAGGAATAATCTGGTTTGGTGATATCTTAATTCCCAAAAGTATCGGTTTTTTTATATTTTTTCTTGTTTGTGGTGCTGCAATTACAGCAGGCCTTGGTCTTATAGCTGGAATTCTTAGTGATAAATTCGATCAATTAGCTGGATTTCAATCTTTTATTATAATACCGTTAATATACTTAGCTGGTGTATTTTTTAACCCACATAATTTAAATGGCATTTGGCAATGGATTGCTATGGCAAATCCATTTATGTATATTGTAGATGGCTTTCGTTATGGGGTTATTGCGCACTCAAGCTATAACATTATTTTTGGCGCATTATTTGTGTTGATTTTTGCTGTTGCAATTAATTTTGTAGGTTTTATGCTATTAAAACGTGGTATTAGAGTTAAGCATTGAAGCTTAATTTTATGAATAATAGATATATACCCAAGTGTATTTATTTTTTAATATTTTGAAGCTGTTTTAAAGGTATGCGTTAATTATGCTAGAAGATATTATATATCAAGCGATCAATAGCTTTATTGATTGTCATTATTTAGATGTTACTGGAGATGGTAAACATTTTGATGCTGTTGTTGTTAGTGATGAATTTATAGATAAATCAAAGATTGAACGACATAGACTTGTTTATGCGGCATTAGGTAATAAAATGAAGGACGAGGTACATGCATTATCAATGAAATTATATACGATTAATGAGTGGGAGAATATAGATGGATAAGTTAATTGTTAAGCAATCACTTGATTTAAAGGGTGAGATTAAGATATCAGGCGCTAAAAATGCAGCGTTACCTATAATATGTGCTGGATTGCTAACAGAAGAGACACTACATTTAAAAAATGTGCCACAGTTAAAAGATATTAAAACTTTAGTTGATTTATTGACACAGATGGGAGTAATTATAGAATTTTCTAACGGCAATATGTCAATTACTGCTAATAATGTTACAAATTATACTGCGCCTTATGATTTAGTTAAACAGATGCGTGCATCAATTTTAGTGCTAGGGCCTTTATTAACTAGATTTGGTGAAGCGGTTGTGAGTCTTCCTGGTGGTTGTGCAATTGGAGCGCGTCCGGTTGATATCCATTTGAGTGGCCTAGAGCAAATGGGTGCTAAGATAGAAATTACTCATGGTTATATAAAGGCCAGTGCTTCTAAATTAAAGGGAGCTAGAATTATAATGGATACTATAACAGTAACTGGAACAGAGAATTTATTAATGGCAGCGGTTTTGGCGGAAGGTACGACTATACTTGAAAATTGTGCAAAAGAGCCCGAAGTTACTGATTTGGCTGAATGTTTAATAGCTATGGGGGCTAAAATTGAGGGTTTAGGTACAGATAAACTAGTTATTCATGGAGTAAAGAAGTTACATAGTGCAACACATAGTATTATAGCTGATAGAATAGAAGCTGGTACTTATGCTGTTGCTTCAGTTATAACACAAAGTAATATTACTTTAACTAATGCACGGCCTGATACTATGGGGGCAATAATAGAAAAATTACGTTTAGCAGGTGCTTTGGTTGAATATGATTCTAATAATATAAATATTTCTATGTTAAAAAGACCAGAAGCTGTTGATATAACAACTATTCCATACCCAGGATTTCCAACAGATATGCAAGCGCAATTTATGGCGTTAAATACTGTTGCAAATGGCACTTCAGTTATCTCAGAAACTATTTTTGAGAATCGGTATATGCATGTTCCAGAATTATGTAGAATGGGCGCAGATGTAGAGGCTGATGGTAAGATTGCAGTAGTCAAAGGTGTAGATGGTTTGACCGGTGCTAACGTTATGGCAACAGACTTGCGTGCATCAGCTTCATTAGTTTTGGCGGGACTTGTTGCAAATGGTGAAACTGTAATTGATCGGATATATCATTTGGACCGTGGCTATGAAAATATGGAGTTAAAATTGGCAAAGGTAGGTGCTGATATAAAACGTATTTCTGAACAATTTTAAATAAGTTGGATTTTTAGAAAAATTATATATTAGTCGAGGATTTAGATGTCACAAGTTACGAGGACACATGAAAATATAGAGACGTATAAATTAGAATATATTGAAAAACTAAATATTGAAAATAAAACCCCAGAATACATTATTATTTGGCTACACGGTTTGGGTGCAGATTATTATGATTTTGTACCAGTTGTTACTGAAATCAAATTGCATACATGTGTGAAATATATATTCCCCAATGCTCCTCTTTTGCCAATTACAGTAAATAATGGATATGTTATGCGTGCATGGTACGATATACGTGATACTGTAAATTTTGCTAATACTGTTGACCGTCAGGGGATCAATTTATCAGCACAACGTATTGAAAAACTTATTGATTCAGTTGTAGCAACTGGTTTTAAATCAGAGCGTATTATTCTTGCTGGATTTTCTCAAGGAGGCGTAATAGCTTATATAGCTGGAATACAGTCAAAACATAAATTGAGTGGGATACTGGCACTATCATGTTATTTACCGGAAGTGAGCCATTTTATGCCAGAAAATGGAGTTAATCAAAAAACCCCAATATTAGCATGCCATGGTAAAGAAGACTTAATTGTTCCTTATTCAGCTGGATTTGCAGCATATAATGAATTGAGAAACCTAGGATTTAATATTTCATGGATAAGTTATCCTATGAATCATGGTTTATGTAGCGAAGAAATTAAGGATATATCTCTTTGGTTACACGATAGATTTCTTTAAAATAAATAAAGTTAATTTAATCATTCATGTTGAATTAAAACATAGTTTATATAGCCAATACATTATCTATAAGGAATAAGTGCAGAATGCCTGATTATGCTGTTTTTCAATCAATTGTAGGATTCGTTTTTTTAGGTGCTATCGCTTTTTGTTTTTCTGAGCATAAACGTTACATAAATTGGAGATTAATTATATCTGCATTTATTCTATTAAATGTAGTGTTTCTTGTGATTCGTTATGTTCCATTTGTTCATATTGTGCTTAGCTATTTTTCAGAAGGATTAATTGGATTACTTGATTATGCACGTGATGGGGCAAGATTCATTTTTGGGGATTTTGTTGACAGTAATAAATTTGGTTTTGTTTTTTTATTAGTAGTAATCCCCACATTAATTTTTTTTGGTAGTTTAATTGGTATTTTATATTTTTTGGGTATCATTCAAAGAGTGGTCGCAGCTTTAGCTTTTTTACTAAGAAAAAGTATCAAATTATCAGGGGTGGAAAGTCTAGTTGTAATATCTGATATATTCTTAGGGCAGTCAGAAGGACCAATGATAATTGGGCCTTACATAAAGAGTATGACTCGATCAGAATTAGCATGTGCTTTTACGGCAGGACTTGCTAATCTATCTGGTTCGACATTAGGTATGTATCTTGCATTC
This sequence comes from Neisseriaceae bacterium, assembly GCA_046336365.1. GTDB lineage: Bacteria > Pseudomonadota > Gammaproteobacteria > Burkholderiales > UBA11063 > Aquella. Next base: position 7,320 of record JBKDHQ010000086.1, on the reverse strand, counting down.
TTAAGCGGCGGTGATCATGCAGAAATGTTAAAATTTGCTAATTATTTGTTTACAGCAACTTTCATGAATGCGTTATCAGCAATTATTTTTACCAAATTGATTTTCCCGGAAACTGATTTTAATAATGTATCTATTGAAAAAATAGAAGTAAAAGTTCATTTCCAAACTGGATTTTTAGATAGTATAGTAAATGGGGCAATGACTGGATTAAAAATTGGTGCAGCAATGGTTGCTGTATTAATTGCAGTAATATCCTTGGTTAACCTAATCAATGGTATTTTGTCTAGCCTAGGAAATGTAGTGCATTTAAATGATATTATTGCTAGCTCTACCAATGGAGTATTTAAGAGTTTGACTTTAGAGTATATATTAGGACAAGTGTTTAGAGTTTTTGCATTTTTTATGGGTATCCATTGGGTAGAAACTTTAAATGTTGGCAGTTTATTAGGACAAAAAGTTGCAATCAATGAATTTGTAGCTTATGTAAGTCTTGGACAAATGAAAACTCAGCATGTATTATCACAAAATTCAATTTTTATTTCAACTTTTGCATTAGCTAGTTTTTCGAATTTTTCTTCAATTGGAATATCTATGGGGGTATTTAGTGTACTTGCTCCAACTCGTCAGAAGGAATTAGCTGCAATTGCTTGGAAAGCGCTTTTAGGCGCTGTATTAGCGGGTTTCATGACAGCAACTGTTGCAGGGTTTTGGCATAATATTCTTGGTTGAAATATAAGCCTCTTAAATTTACAGTCTAAAATTAATATATCAGCAAAACACACCCTTATGATAAAATACTTTAGATACGTTATAATTAAAGATCAAAAAGGGTAAATTATGTCTATGATGACTAGTGGTTTGGGATTAGCTCCCATTTATTCCTTAAACAAATTAAATAAGCCTTATTCAAATAATAGAAATAATTGTTTCATTTTTTCTGTATTTGGGAATAATAGCGTTGATCATAATAAAGTTAGAAGAAATATAGCTAGACAAATTCATGTTGTAATAAACAGACAGCTAGAGTCTTCTAATAAAGAAACAAGAGCTGTTTTTCTACATTATCTAGACTTTAATTATGATCTTGGAATGCATACTTTAATAGATACATATGTTGATAAACGAACAAGTGATTCAAAATCAAAATCAATAGAAAAGCAATTTATATTTGAAACTGAATCTAGAATAAATGACGGTTCTATGTTAGATGTGGTCTTTGCCGGCAAAACATTAGCAAATATTGCGAAAAGAGATATTTGTGTAAGTTCAAAAGTGGGAAATACTCCAGTAGAATATAATTTGGAATCTGATGCATCTGATAAAGATAGAATTCCAGTTCATGTTACTTTAAATGATGAACATTTTACTCCTAGAAGCGCAAGTCCCGCATTTGTGAGTTTAAATTATGTAGAACCTATGACTTCAAGTTTATTGTCTTTACAAAATTTTATTCAGATATCTCTATTAGATTTTATGATGTTTACCATGTTAGAATATGTTAAGTCTAGGGAAATTACATATCAATTTAGCCATATTTCTAACATTTATGTGTTCCAGCAACAATTTGTTGGGCAAGATAATTTTTCAAATGATAATGTTTCACGTCGGTCTAGATCTAGTCTTCAACAACAGGCATCTTTTAGGTCTGAAGCTGCTAATACTTCAGCTCCGGAAGAAAGAAGTACTCAAGCTCATTTGCAGACAGAGCCAGCTTGGCAAAGTATTGCAAGAAACCCTAATAAAGATAGCATTGCTAGACAATATGGATATAATGATTTTTATCAAATGGCAACTACGCAAAATACTAGAGCTAATGCTCAAAAACAAGCTAACCAAGCACAAGGGATGGTTAGTGGTATTGAGAAAGCTCAAGTATCTCGAGATGCTAAAGCTGTAATTAATGATAAAATTGAATCAGTAATTGGTAAGAAATGTATTTACAATGGCAAGATGATTGATTTTACAAATATTTGTGATCCAATCACATTAGATGAGTTTGATAAAAATGATGAAGATAATGAGTGGTGTGCTATACCTCAAGGCGCTAGTTCTGATGGGAAAGATATTATTTATTCATTAATTAAAAAAAGCTCTTTAGTTGAGATGTTAAAAAGTGGTAACATTACTCACCCAATTAGCCGTAACAGTTTCCAGGAAAAAGACGTCCTTTTGGGAGAAGAATTCCTAGAATGGCTCAAAAAAATGAAAGAAGTTAACTAGCTTTATAAGTTATAGCTCCTACAAATTTATAGGAGCTAAACTTACTTTCAACTAATTCATAAATTCGCCATTTGATGCGGAAGATTTATTGATTAAGTGTTCCGCTTTGTGTATTGCATATTTTATATGCAGTGTATGTCTATTTTAAACTTATCTATGTAAGTCAGAGCATTTTTGTGAAATATCTGACAATTATCTGATATTTAAATATTTATGTATTTGAATGCTTAATTTCCAGTTATGTTTCAATGCTTGTTCAATACATAACTTGGTGGCAGTTAGATTTCGTGATAGTGGTTGTAGCCATATTGGTTTCAATTCTTCATCTATTTTATAATTATCAATAAATTTTTGTAAAATTTCTATATCAGCCATTTTACCAATTGGCATCTTTATCTCGTTTGCACGTAAAACATTATCTCCAATTATTTTTTTACCACCAGGCATGTTAATTTTTGGTGATAAGGTAACCCAAGTTGCTTCTGATATTTTTAATTCTTCAGTGCCACTTGTTTCAATTTGTACTTTTTTACCTAAATTTTCAATGGCACTACATAAGGGTAGTAGGTCATATTGTGCTGGTTCTCCACCAGTTATTACAACATGTTTGATATGTGGATAATTATTATTTATATAAATAATTATTTCATCTAAAGTAGCTTGGGCCCAACTATTCTGGTCTTGTTGTTTATTAATAATTTCAAAAAATTGCTTTTTATCCGTTTGTCCTAGTTCCCAAGTATGTTTTGTATCGCACCATCCACATCCAACGTTACAGCCCTGCATGCGGATAAAAATGCTAGGTTTCCCGGCAAAAGTGGCTTCTCCTTGTATGGTTGCAAATATCTCGTTTATTGGATAAATTATTTGAAAGGTCATAAGTCGCACTCGGCACGGCAGCGTGAGCTCTCTTCAACTACCACCTTATTTACAAGAACATTAGTATCTTTTAATAGTTTGGGTGCTATTTCAGTTAATAAGTAATTCCCAATATTTTCAGCAGTTGGATTAAATGGTACTAATGTTACGTGGTCGTCAATACTTAGTAGTGTTGCAGCTATTGGGTCTTTTTCCCAAATTAGCATATGGTGGTCATAGTTGTCTTCTAGCCATTGGCAAAGGGTGCTTTTAATGATGCCAAAGTCAATCACCATGCCTAGTTTATCTAGTTCATTAGCAACGCAATGAAAGTGTATTACATAGCTGTGCCCATGTAAATACTGGCATTTGCCATTATGTCCATATACCCTATGTCCTGTATGTATTTCATGCTTACGTATAGCAGAAATTTGAGCCACAATATTCTCCAAGAATAAGTTAAACCAACTATTATAGCATAATAAAAGTTGGCTCTTGAAATAATTCTTTATTTCCCCATATATATGATATAAATAATATAGAAAAGTATGAGGTTTATAAAATGCGATTTGATAAATTAACTACAAAGTTTCAAGAAGCATTATCAGAAGCACAAGCTTTAGCTTTGAAAAATGATAATGCATATATTGAGCCTGCACATTTACTATTGGCTATGTTAAACGAAGATAATTCGACAGTAGGGAGTATTTTAGCTAAAGTTGGTGTTAATGTAGCGCCAATTAAGCAGGAATTAAATACCATTATTAATAATATGCCTAAAATATCAGGTACTGGTGGCGAGATAAGTGTATCGCGAGATTTAAATAATTTACTAAATGTTACCGAAAAAATATCATTAAAATTACAAGATAGTTATATTGCATCAGAATTGTTTTTGCTTGCATGTATTGAGGATAAAGGTGAAGTAGGGAGATTATTAAAAAAATATAATGTAAATATTACAGATGTTAATAAGGTAATAATGGATTTACGTGGTGGGCAGACAGTACAAGGTTCTGAAACTGAAAGCCAACGAGAAGCATTAAAGAAATATACCGTTGATTTAACAGAGCGCGCAAGGCTTGGTAAACTTGATCCAGTCATTGGCCGTGATGATGAGATTCGTAGAACTATACAGGTATTACAAAGAAGAACTAAAAATAATCCAGTTTTAATTGGAGAGCCTGGCGTAGGTAAAACTGCTATTGTTGAAGGCTTAGCTCAACGTATAGTTAATGGTGAAGTGCCAGAAGGTTTAAAGAATAAGAGATTGTTGGTTTTAGATTTATCTTTATTATTAGCTGGTGCTAAATATCGTGGTGATTTTGAGGAAAGATTAAAATCTGTATTACATGAATTATCTGAAGATGAAGGTAAAACAATTATTTTTATTGATGAGATACATACTTTAGTTGGTGCAGGTAAAGCTGAAGGTGCAATAGATGCGGGTAACATGTTAAAACCAGCCTTAGCCCGTGGCGAGCTTCATTGTATTGGTGCTACAACACTTAATGAGTATAGAAAATATATTGAAAAAGATTCTGCCTTAGAGCGTAGATTTCAAAAAGTATTGGTACAAGAGCCATCTGTTTTGGATACTATCGCTATTTTACGTGGATTACAGGAAAAATATGAAATTCATCATGGAGTGGAAATTACTGACCCTGCTATTGTTGCAGCAGCCGAATTATCTCATCGTTATATAACTGATAGATTTCTACCTGATAAGGCTATTGATCTAATTGATGAGGCAGCTTCCAAAATAAAAATGGAAATTGATTCAAAGCCAGAAGAATTGGATAAGCTAGAACGTAAACTTATTCAATTAAAAATTGAACGAGAAGCTGTGAAGAAAGAATCTGATGAAGCAAGTAAAAAACGTTTAGAAATAATAGAAGGAGAGATAAACTCTCTAGGAAAGTCATATGCTGATTTAGAAGATATTTGGAAGAATGAAAAAGCACAGGTACAAGGAACACAAAGTATAAAAGATGAAATAGATAAATTAAAAAATGATATTGAATCTGCAAAACGTAAGGGTGACTTTCAGAAGGCTTCAGAATTACAATATGGTAAATTGCCAGAATTGGAATCTCGGTTAAAACAGGCTGAAAAAGTCGATAGCAGCGGTGAAAGGTTACAACTATTACGTACAGAAGTAGGTGCAGAAGAAATTGCTGAAGTTGTCTCACGTTCAACAGGAATCCCTGTTAGTAAAATGTTAGAAGGGGAGCGTGATAAGCTATTAAAAATGGAAGAAGTGTTGCATAATAGAGTTGTTGGCCAAAATGAAGCTGTATCTGCAATTGCTGATGCAATTAGGCGCTCCCGTTCTGGCTTATCAGATCCTAATAAACCGTATGGATCCTTCCTATTTTTAGGGCCAACTGGTGTAGGTAAAACTGAACTATGTAAAGCACTAGCTAACTTTCTTTTCGATAGTGAAGAACATTTAATTCGTATCGATATGTCAGAATATATGGAAAAACATAGTGTAGCACGTTTGGTTGGTGCGCCTCCAGGATATGTTGGATATGAAGAGGGTGGATATCTTACCGAAGCGGTTAGACGAAAACCATATAGTGTTATTTTACTTGATGAAATTGAAAAGGCACATCCTGATGTATTTAATATCTTACTACAAGTGTTAGATGATGGTAGGTTAACTGATGGCCAGGGTAGAACCGTAGATTTTAAAAATACGGTTGTGGTTATGACCTCTAATATTGGTAGCAGCCAGATCCAGTCTATGGTAAATAGTACTTATACTGAAATCAAGTCTGTTGTTTTAGAAGAAATAAAGAGTTATTTTAGACCTGAATTTATAAATAGAATTGATGATGTTGTTGTATTCCATGGTTTAGATGAAAAACAAATCAAACAAATTGCACAAATTCAGTTAAATAAACTAATTACTAGATTGAGAAAATTGGACTTAAACTTACAAGTTGATGATAGTGCTTTAGAGTTTTTATCTAAAGTTGGGTTTGAACCAGTATATGGAGCAAGGCCTCTAAAACGTGCTATACAGCAGGATTTAGAGAATCCATTAGCAAAAGCTATTTTAGCTGGAGACTATCTGCCTGGTCAAACTCTAATGGTAAGTAGTGATGGTTATAAATTAACTTTTAATTGATGATAAAATACATTATTAATTAGGTGGCCAAATTTGTGTATAAAACTTCAAAGTTGGCCAACTATAAAATACTGTAATCGCTAGTTTGGTTTAATGAGTTCTTGTTATTTTTGTAAAGAACGACTGCCCCTCTTTAACCATTGCAATTGCTGGTTTTAGTCTAAGTGTTAGTTCCTGAATAGAAACGTTACTGATATCTTTAGAACCAAATCTTATTTCCCAAGGTAATATACCTAATGTATAGTTTGAAAAGCCATTTGGTATATAGAAGATAGTTTGAGATAAATTATTTTCAATTAGTAGTTGATTAAGCAAAATTTGGCAAAATAGCCTATTATTAGCATTTGAAAAATAGTGATATAATTCTAGAATAGAGATAAAAACTATTATTGCAGATATTTTTTCATCTTTAGTGGTTGCTGTTTTAAGCATCTTCTGAAAGTCTTGTAAGTGCTTATCAAAGAAATTAACAATTTGTTCTTTTGATTGGTATTGAGTGCATATGCTTACAGATACTTGTGTAACTGGACGATCTGGATGTTCTTCTACGTTGGGGTTTAATATGTAATTATAATTAAATATTCTATTATTACATTTTTTCCCCATTTCATCTGCATCATTTATTAAGCAAGCGTAAAAGAGGTTAATAAAGTCATCTTTTACTCCTGCTTTTTTTGTTATAGATAATATTGAATTTTCACTAACTAATTTATGTTGTAGTTGATCTATATTATATCCGCGTGCAATGAAATTTGTGTTTATTAGAATATCAAATAGTTCTCTTGCATTATCATTGTTAGAAAATTGACAGTTAGAATTATATAAATAGTTTAATGCTTTAAAACAACTTTTAATGTAATTACCGATACACTCATAACCATCATCATTAAACATAGTTTCTCCGTATTCCCTTGTTTCAGATGGCATTTTATTTTTATCAGAAAATATACGGTCTATAAAAAATGTATAATGGGGCTGTTGAATTCTGAAATTTCACTAATTTTATGAGCCAAAAATCCGAATGCTCTTAAAAATTAAGAATTTTTTAAGAAATCTAGCCCAAACCTTTCATGTTTTTGCCATTTTTACTGTTGAAATCCGAAATT
>JBKDHQ010000085.1:0-2902 GCA_046336365.1 Neisseriaceae bacterium | reverse complement strand
TTTATATCTAAAACCATCAAATTCTTTTAAGAATTTTTATTAGATTATTCTGTGTAAGAATATTGAAAATGACCAGTCATTAATATTTAATATGACCACTATTTAATAAATAAAAAGACCAGGGAATAATACGCATATTTTATTGTTAATATATAGGTCAACTGCTGATAAATAACGCTTGAATATTGTATGGTTGTCAAGGAGGTTCGTTTATAGTAAAATATTGGAATCATGAAGCTAGCAACCCCCCTTTTTTCTCTAAAAGGTTAGTTTGTAAACGAATAGTAAAGGGTTTCCAGAGCCTTACTATTATGTTTAATGCTCTATTTAAATTGATGGTGGTGTCTCTAAACAGAGTACAAGTGGATTAGAACGTACGCTTCTTTATTTATAAAAACTTAGTTTTATAAAAGGATACTGCACTATGGAACCAACTAAATCTGGTACAAATGTACCAAAAAAAGCAAATAGAGAAAGTACTGCAGTTACAGAAAACCCTCATAATGAAAAAGGTTTATTTTCTGCTACTTCACAGCAAACTGTGTCTGATATGGATAACCCTGAAGCCATATGCAAACTAGCTATATGTTATCAGAATGGAAGTTGTGGGATGACTAAAAATATGCGAAAAGCTTTTCAACTATTCCAGAGAGCTGTAAATATGGGAGATACTTCTGCTATGTGTCATTTAGGTTTATGTTATCAAAATGGTAAAGGAATAGCCAAAAATGAGCAGAAAGCGTTTGAGCTATTCCAGAAAGCTGTAAATATGGGGGATGAGGTCGCTATATTTCACCTAAGTTTATGCTATAAGAATGGTATTGGGGTAGCAAAGGATGAGCAGAAGGCTGCTCAACTACATCAAATAGCACTAAATGAATACTTAAAATAATTAAATATTTTTAATTCTAATTAGCATAAGGCATTTCATTGTCCTGCTTGGTTTTACTCATATTAGTATTTTTATTGGTTGCAGAACTATTTTGATTAACCGCATCTTGAGGGAGAGGTTTGTCGGTAAAACTAAAATCCAGTACCTTACGCATGCGATTTAAATCATCCATAATTTGGGTACTACAAATTCCACTATTTATGGCTATTTCAAATAATTTACAAAATGAATACATTTATCTCGTAGCATTTCTACTAAATCAAATCTAAATTTTTGGAATTAGCAATACTGTATTTTCAGTAATGGAAAGGATGTCTTAACAACAACCCGGATTTTGACAACATTGATGTTATATAAAGCATCATTGTTGCTAATGCAGATAAATTTAATTCAGTTAATAAGATAAACAAAAATACAGTATTATTATTTCTTAAGAATTAGGTATTGTGTTTTCAAATTGGAATTCAGAAAAACTTGCTGTATTTGGTAAATAAAGGTTAAACTGTTGAACCCTTTGTGCAGCTACACTTGCTGCTTTTATATCAACATCAAGAACATGCCCACCCCATTGATAATCGTGAGTTATAAAATGAAAGTGATAATTTATCATATTTAGACACTGCATATGAATTGGGAAGAAAAATCCCACCATAGTCCCTTTCACATTATGAAGTAAATGTATAGCTTGCCCAGCCCAAACTTGTTCCAACAATGGATATGGTTTTTTCTGTGGACGTAAAATACGTAATTTTATACAATTAAAGTCAGCATCTATTTGTATTGCATAAAGCAAATTCATGTTTTTCAAGTAACTGTTTAGTTGTTGGCTTAATAGATCAAAGGATAAAAGATTTTTTAATTTAAGATACTCATTAGCCTTAATACCTGACATTTTTTTAGATCTTTAAAAATTTAACATTATATTATACAGCGTAGAGCCTTGTTTTATTGGGTTTCCGGTAAATATTGCAGTTAAGTGTAGCAGTGGTATTTTGTTACCAAAAAATACGTAAGCAATAACATGTTGCATGAGATCCAATCCAGCTCTAAAGATTGACTTTGATTTTTGTCTTATGTTGTGGATGTATTTTTCTTTAATTGGGTTAATAGAGTGCTTGAATTGGCCGATATAACAACAGTATGAATAAGCAATTGCAATAATAGTAAATAGAGCAACAATTCTATCAGGTTTAGTAATATGAGAACTCTCCATGTTAAAGCCTTTAGTCTTAGTTTTATTGAACATACACTCAATATTCCATCTTCTAGCATATAGCTCAAAAGGATTTTGATGAAACTGATTAGAAACTAACACGATCAATTCTCCTTTATGTTTTCTTTTTGCAGATACGAATAATCGGTTATCTAAAAGTTTCCTAATCTTCGTTTCAGCAACAAAGTTACTATTGACTAACTTTTTAAATAGTTGGTGTAATTTCTTAAGCAGAAGCTTACCTTTTACTGTATCAGTAGCAACAATGTTATCTTTTATCCTAAAGACAAAATTAACATTTTCTTGTAATAAGAATCTTAAGAATTCAATAGATGGAAATTCTCTATCGGCAAATAAATTCACAACTGTATGTGAGCGATAGTGCTTTATAAGCCATGAAATTAGTGATATACGATCATCTGTATTACTATTTCCTCCATTATTGTCAAGAAAGATCCAATATAATGGAATAGCAATATCATGCCAATTGAAACTGAGCACTAATAAATTTATTGAGGTTCTGCCAAGCTTCCAGTTAGTTCGATCCATTGCAAACTCGTAAGAGTTCTCACTCACTTTGAACAGTATATCTATTAATCTAGCATAGGATTCAGCAATAATAGGTTTATCTAACAATCTACGTAATGCTCTTTCTTTACTATCGTGTTTTGTGGCTTTACTGTTAATTTTACATGCTATTTTATATAGACCAATATGGCCAATACTGATAATAATTAGTACTACCTGTGCCAATAGTTTTGAACTTTTGAAATCACAGCTTCTTAACAATGATATAA
>JBKDHQ010000084.1:0-1516 GCA_046336365.1 Neisseriaceae bacterium | reverse complement strand
AAATTCATTTGATACATAGCAAACCTCTGTAAATTCAACATTTATAATAGTTATTTTACACCAAATGATTTCTTAACATTATTCTTTCTGGGGATTTTTTAAATGTTTTTGATATTTTCCGTTTTCAACAGCCCCATAATGCAACTGCTACATCGCTACAAATTGGCATAAATAACCAGCAGACATTGATTTTAACAATTGCACAAAATGCCAAAGTAACGCTACCTAATGCTACAAGTGGAGTATATTCAATAATCAATAGCTCAAATGCCACTATTTACTTAGTACCCAGTAGTGGCTACACCATATTTGGTAAAACCCAATATTTAATAACACCAGGTAGCAGTATGGAACTAAGCCCAATCAATGTCAATAAATGCTGGGTATTCTTATAACGGCAAGGAGTAAACATGAGCTTTTTAAATAATCCAGATATCCAAGATGACGGACAAGGTAATGTAAATATACAAAAGCCCGATGGTAATGCTGCTAATTTGAATATTACAGGCACAACTACTGGTACATGGTTTAGTTTTAGTAATATGCAAAATAATGGCAATACAACCGTTGTCTTTCAAAATAAAGATGGCAAAACTCCAGTTAGCATTGTTGTTACTGGAGCTGCACAGATTTCTCAAACTCTGACGGTAAGCAGTACATTTACCGCAAATGGAGCTAGTAACCTTAATGGTGCAACTGTAGTAAATGCCGCAGGAAATAGTTTACCGTTTCAAGTAGCTGGTGCTGGCGGACAATTTTGGTTTTATTCCAGTGGTGGGCAAAATAACGGTGCAGTAATTCGTGGTCAACAAAATCAATTCGGGATTGTATTTACAGGTACTGATCGGGTAAGAATAGAGGGTGTTGGTGGTGATAATAGAGCAGCTACGCTACAAGATATTGCAAATGTAACGTTTATGCAAAATCCAGGTCTTATGAATGGTGAATTAGCAACTGGTTTTAATGGGTAGGTAATTATGGCAGGTTCAATTGGTAAAATAGCAATTTATTCGGTAAGTTTCCAACGCTTTGGTAAAACTTGCTATGCCTTATCAAAAGCAATGTGGGGTGATGCCAGAGCAGATGGCGGATATTCACTACCTCAATATGATGCATTGATAAACGGATTTGTTAACTACAATGCTGGTATTGGCTGTACCTATGGCTTTATGATACCATCAAATATTAGTTTTTACACCAATGGCGGTAACTTTGATATTGGGGTGTATGGTGGTAATCAGTTATGTCGTATAACTGGTGGTGCAACTGGTTTATTTAGTTACAATAATACATGGAATCAGGGAACATTATCCTCAACTCAAAAGGCATTAGCTCAAGAAAAATATTACCTTGATATTTACAATACCATGCAAAATGAGTATAAAAACTTCAAATACCTAATTCATGATGATGATAAGTTGCAAAAATACTTTGTAGTGTCTGATGATGGGAATGGCAACCTAATTGTTAAAAAACTAGATTTACTCAGAAAAACTGATGAGAATTATTTAACCTA
>JBKDHQ010000083.1:0-34530 GCA_046336365.1 Neisseriaceae bacterium | reverse complement strand
GAATATTTAGTTTATTGTAAACTAGATGAAAATTCAGTAACTGTAAAGACAGCTGCTTGATTATGTGAATATTTCTATGAAATGGTTAAATTTGGTCTTGACAACAGGGCTCACTATACCCTTACCTGTTCTTCTACCATTTTTAAAATTCCCCTTATAAACATCACCATTACTAAAAGTTAATACCCCATTTTTATCATGTGCTTCTCCGTTTATAAAACATCCTTCATATACCAAACCGTCAGGATAAGGCATTTTTCCTATTCCATGTGGTTTATTATATTTTATTTAATAAAAGTGACGATTTAGGTAAATATTACAATTTCTGTTTTTTAATGAATTGCAAAAATAATTAATTTATGGTATTATATTAGTTAACGCTCCAAAACGAAGTGTGTACTTTGCTCAAATATTCGATGTTCGTTTCTATAAAAGGATGATATTTTATAAAAGGATAATTTATCATGAATATTGCAATACCTACTCGTAACACAAATTCGTACATATATCCCCAAAAACAACAACCTTATTATTTTAGAGATGCCCAACTACTTTGTTTCAATAAGTCAACAGATTTTATTCGTCATCAAGTTAGCACTTCTTGGAAAAGCACTACCGCAGACAATGTGAATAAAAAAGAATCTGGAATTACTGAACAACAAATAAATACATTTATGAATCAACGATATAGTTTAGCATTAATTTCTCAACAATTAGAAGAAATAAATAAGCAAATTGAGTTTATAAAATCAACTCAATGTTTTCCATATGATCAACTGTATGATTTAGAACTTATGCAAGAAAATCTTATGCAGGAAAAAGACCAAGTATTAACTAAATTAAAGCAAAATAAAGTATTAAATTGTGGAGAATTTGCAGCGATAGCATCATGTATTGAGAGTAGTGGAATATTGCAGCCTGGTTATACAACTCACCTTGCACATTTAAATAATCTTAAAAAAGTATCTCCTGAATATGACAAAACTTATTTTCCAGGTACACTCATACCTAATGCAGCAAATCATGATCATGCTTTTGTAGCTATCGTTAATAAGTATACCGGTAAAGAGTATGTTGTTGATCTATGGCAATCTGTAATTGAGCCACATAAAAAGGCATTCATTGGAACAATGGATGATTATATTAGGTTTCTTAATTCAAATCCAGATGGTAGGTATATAAACTTCTCTGGTGTAAAACGGGAACATATACAATAAACTTAAGCTCCTTATCTATTATCATCCATAATCAAAATAAAATAATAGGGCAACAAGCTGCTGCCCTATTCAAAGGTGGATGTATTACACTCATATCCAATTCAAATTTATGGATAGAGCTGCTTATCCATTATTACTGCAACAGTAGCTAAACTTACCTATTTATTTTGTATGTTGGGTAATTCAAAACTTATCTAATTCAATTTCACCATTTTTCAATTAATTAATCCAAGAAAATCAATTTGACCATAATTTTTTGAAATTAAGTCCTTTATAAATATTAAAATTATAAATATTTGTCAAATTTACATTATTACCATTTAGAAAGTTATACTCAATGTAAGCATTATAATTATCTAATAAATAATTTAATAAAGATAAATAAGAATTAGTTAAATTTTCCTCTCTTGTATTAAGCATAAAAAAGCTACTATCGCCATTATTAAATCTTGAGTTTTCAGCTTTTAGCAAATCTCTAGAAAATTGCAACTCACTTTTTACCAACGATACTTGATCTGCCGTAGAATTAACAGTTATATATAAAGTATTTAATTTAGTACTAACTTGATCAATTAGAAATTGCCTTTCGTTTCTTAGCTTAGAGAGTTTTTTATATGCTTCACGATCTAAACCTGAACCATAACTACGTTCTAGCGGCATCGAAAATTCGAGTTTTGCCACTAACTCATTTTGATTAACTGTGAAATTTGGTGTTGTGGCTATTTGGGAATTATTCTGGTTATACTGAACTGTTGCTTTAAGCTTTGGTAAATTTTCAGTTTTAGCATATCTCTGCTCATTTTCAATACTCTTTAACTGAACATCTATTATTTTAAATTCTGGGCGATTCTTTATAGCCTCATTTATCTTAACATTATCCATAGTATCTTTAACGCTTTCTGGAGCAGGCACTAATTTTGGTAAATTCGCCAAAGAGGGAGTTACAAGCTTACATTGACTATCACGACTATAAAGAGATAAAGATAATGCATTTTTATTGAATGTATTTTCTGCTGATATAACTCTTGTTTTACGTTTTAATAAGTTATTTTGATTTTCGGTAAGTACAATTTTCGCAACATCACCAGCTTTAAATTTTCGCTCTAAGGCTTTTTGGCGTCTATTAGCAATTTCAAATAAATCCTTATAAGCGTTTAACTGTTCACCTGAAATTATCCAGGCAATATAAGCTTTCATAGCATCAGTTTTAATTAAAAGTTTAGCTAACTTAACCTCTAGTTTTGCTTTATCAGTTTCTAAAACTGAATTGTATAAAGTTAGCCTTTCTTTATCAATTGCAAAACCATTTAATAAATTTAGTCTAAGACCAACAAACTCACGCCCTTGATTTGAAGTGATTTGCGAACCTTCATATTGAGGAGCATAGCCAGAAGATATATCATAACCACTATAAACTGATATTGGAGAATCGTAAAACCTTTTTTCTAATTCAACTTTTTGGTATTGTGTATTATAATTAGCTCCCTGTCGTTGTGATGTATAACCATTTAAGTGAGTATCAAATGGAGACTGATTTTGCTTAACTTTAGCTTCTGCTATTTCTTGTTGAATAGATGCATTCAGAATCTTGGGATAGCAACTATCAATAGACTGCTCTAACTTTGATATTGTAAGTTCATTTGATAATAAAAAGTTATTACAAAAAACAAGTAAAAAATAAAATATTAATCGTAAAAATAAATTCGAATTCATTAGCTATTTTTTGTTCCCACTAATATTACTTTCAAACATTAAGTTAATATTTTCTTTATTATTAATCGATACTGGAAACCCATTTAACTGACGCCATAACTCATAACCTAATTTAACTTTATTTAATTGAATATAACCTTGACAACGGGTACCCATCCTTAGAAAATTTTTATTTGGCCAAGGTATATCATTTTGATCAGGGATAATCATAACCCTAAATAGGCCATTAGGACTTGCTGCGGAATCCACGATCTTAACTCTACCAGGGAAAGTACCAATAGAGACCGATGGCCAACCACTAAATTGTATTGATGGCCAGCCATCAAAGATTAATCTTACTTTTTGATCAGGTTTAACTAATGGTACATCATTACCACTTATATAAATTTCAGCAGCATACTTACTTGTATTTGGTAAAAAACTTGCCAATAAATCTCCTGGTTTAACTATTTTACTAGTCGAACTTGACAATGTATTTACAATATAACCATCACGATCAGCTTTAATTAACTGATTAGTCTGCCTTGCTAAGTTAGCCCTTGATTTAATCAGCTGAGTATTATAGTACTCTTGTTCAGATACTGCTTTTTGGTAGTTAATATTTGCAAGTTCCATCTCACGCTTTGAGCTAAGACCAGAATTATATAACCTCCTCTGCCGGTCTAAATTTTTTAACATTAACGACGTTGCAGATTTTGCCGAATCATAACGTAGCTGCATTGCATCAATTTCAGCTTCTAATCTAGATATATTATACGGATCAATATCACTAATTTCAAGAATATTATCTCCAGTTTTTACAAAAGTACCATCTCTAACATACCACTTTATAATCCTTCCTGAAGTTGGTGCTATAATTTGTTGTAATCTATCTTCCGGATTTATAGAGGTAATAACTCCAGATCCAGAAGAAGTTTGTATCCAAGGCAAAAACATTACTAATATAGAGAAAATAAGTAAAATAAAAATTAATAAAGATAGACGAGGATAAAATTTAGGGATATTTATGCCCTTAATACTTTTAAAAATACTATCATCTTGTATTATTTCTTCTTCTTTATCAAAAAACTGTTTACTTTGCAAAATTAATCTCCACCAATTTTATAATGATTAACATTATTCAAGTCCAAAGATGGTGAATCATCTATTAGGCATATTAAAGTTATAGCAGTTTTATGATTAATATAATCAATAATTTTCCCCCTTATTTGGCTATCTACTTGGCTAAATAATCCAGAAATAACTATAATGCGTGGCTTTGCAATTATTGCATAAGCAATTTTAAGTAGGATAATTTGAGATCTATGAAAAGGATAATCATCATTAACCAACATTGCATTTGTATTATCATTCATGCTATAAATTAGTTTATCAAGGCTCACCAACTTAAGAATTTCATTAACATAACTGTCTTCTTGTATTGATTCACCTGTTAAAAACTCTTTTACTGTCGAGCCAAATACACTTAAATCATTAATGGTAATTATTTGGTCTCTTAAGAATTTTTTATTAAAGCTATTTAGATTAACTCCATAAAACTCGATATGACCTGATTTAGGCTTAATAAAGCTTAAAACAAGTTTAGTAAAAATATCCTTATAATCAGTTTGTAAAAAGTGCATATAATTTATTGTATGTTCTTTAATTATAAAGTTAAACTTAAATTGATTGCCAAAATTATCCTCATAAACAACATTATTAAAATTTAATAATTGATTACTTTGTGAAGGTAGTTTAGTAATACCACCTAAAATATTTTCATCTGGGATCTTATAAACTTGATCAATCTCAACTAAGGACGCCAACAAATTATAATATAAATCAAAATAGTTACTAAGCTTAACCATTCCAAGTAATGCTGTTGAGAAAATAATTTCTGATGCAATCAGTTGCCCTAAACTTAGCTGCCCTTGAGTTACTAATATAGAACCTACTGAAAATAAAACAATCATAACTATTACGTATAAGATAGTTAAAATTACAGTCTGGTAAAAATTTACACGCCAATAACTTATGCGTGTTTTAATATAATAATCAATTAAACCTCTACCTTTAGTTAGAGCATAATTTTTAGATAAATTAGAACGGAAAAATTTATTTACTCTAAAGACATCATCAAGCCAACCAAATACTGAAAATTTAG
This sequence comes from Neisseriaceae bacterium, assembly GCA_046336365.1. GTDB lineage: Bacteria > Pseudomonadota > Gammaproteobacteria > Burkholderiales > UBA11063 > Aquella. Next base: position 29,457 of record JBKDHQ010000083.1, on the reverse strand, counting down.
CTTCAGAACGCTTTAGTGCATGCATGATAGCTTGTTTTGCAAATAATTTCCATGTTAACCAAATAACCGATAAAGTTATTATATTCAAAACCAATAAGTATGGATGATAAAAACTAGACAATAAAAAACCTATTACTATCTGCAATACAGTCAATACCCCTTCAACTATTAGTAATGCTGCATTACGCTGAATGTTAAAAATTTCAAAATATCTACTACTTAAATCGCTAGTATTAAATTTATTAAAATCATTATAATCACTATAGATTGATTTTATAAGTAATTGTGAGCTTAAACGGACAAATGAGTTTCTTTTATATATCTCAAGTAAATATTTCTGTAATAAAGTAAGTATTGCCGCAAAGCTCAATAAAAAAAATAATATTATACTAATAATTAATATAGGTTGTACTAAGGCAGTATAAACAACAGTCGAAATAAGAGTTTGTATTGAAATTGGTAAGGCTAGGTTAAGTATAGCCACAATTAAAGAATAACTGATAACAATTATGAAGAACTTTTTATCTTTAAATATAATATCTTTAAATAATTTGCGGATTTGATCACTGTTTATATTATGCATTATAATCCTTAGATTATAAAAAATTTTTATAATTAAGCACTTGTTTTTTCTCCAAACCAATATTATATCAAAATAAAATATAACAATGAAGCTTATTTACAATGGGCGCCTTTAACAATTTAAATTAATTATTAAACTGCTTAAAAATATTAGTGTTATTTTATATGACATATATCATGAAAGCTAAAACATATGCTGGAAAATTGCGAATAAAACACTACCTTTAACCTTTATTATGCTATAATTCTTGTATACTTAACAATAACAATATTTTAAATATTATGTGAAAACAAAATGTCAATAATTTCTGGTAGTGAAGAAAAAATTATAAAACATGTAACAGAAATACTTTCTAAAGGAAAAATAGTAGCTTTACCGACCGAAACCGTATATGGTTTAGCAGCTGATATAACTAATATCGATGCAGTAGAAGCGATTTATAAAGTTAAAGGTAGACCTTTATCAAACCCCTTAATTGTTCATATAGAAAATGAACAAGATTTAGCTAAATACTCGCGAGATATTCCAAATTTTGTTAATAAATTAATAAATGCTTTTTGGCCAGGACCACTCACCTTTATTCTAAAAAAATCATCAAAAACTCCAGAATATGTAACAGGAGGACAAGATACTGTTGCAATAAGAATGCCAAATCACAGTTTAACTTTAAAAATAATAAAAGCTTTGGACAAACCCATTGTAGCACCATCAGCAAATAAATTTACTGGGATAAGTCCAACTAGACCAGAACATGTTATAGAAGAATTTAATGGTACTATAGATGTAGTAGATGGTGGAATATGTGAAAGTGGGATTGAGTCAACAATAATAGATGCCACAAGAAAAGATAGTTTTAAAATTCTTAGACCAGGAGCTATTACTTTAGAACAAATCAAGTTAGTTTTAAAAGGTAATTGCGATATAGTAGATCTTACTTCAAATAAAAATTATGAAATTACATTTCCAGGCAATTACTTAAAACACTACTCGCCTAAGAAAAACTTAATTAGTTTTAGTAATTACGATGAATTAGTTGAATTAATCAATAAATTTAAAAATATTTTCATAATACATTACTCTGACTTTCCAATACCAGATGAAAATGTATCTTGTAAAATTGGAAAAGATCCTTATGAGTTTGCAAAAGATTTGTATCATTTTCTTAGATTAGGAGATAATTCACAAAGTAATATAATAGTTATAGAAGAACCACCTCATGAACTAAATTGGGATGCAATTTGGGATAGACTCAATAAAGCCAAGTCGAATAAATTATAAAACTTTATATATAACTACTCTTATGGATTACAGTATTGACAGTGCATTGGATCTACAGTGTTTTTACCAGAATTAATTTCTTCACTTTCAAAATAATCACATCTCAAACACTTAACATATTTATATTTGGCAACTTTAGTTTCTTGATCGCACCAGCTACATATTAAATGACCTGTATATTCTAACTTACCAAACCCAGGAGTACCACATTTTTTACATAAGTTTGATATTCTTTTGGCCAGTTTATAAGCCAACTCATTAATTACACCCATCCTTGTTGGATTCATCATCGCCCTCATATCAGTCTCTAAACTTAACTTACCATATTTTTCGAGCTCAGGTAACAAATATTTTTCTAAAGACTCAAATGAAGAAATTCCTTTATAAAGTATACTGGAATCATGTTTTAGAATTAAAGCATGGGATGGAAATTTAGCATAACTTAGCCAATCAAAGTAATCTTTAGTACTATAGTTATCTTTAGTGACCAAGAATTGTGAATGATTAGTATTTGTTGATATTAAATAGTCAGCTATAAGTAAGTCTAATTTACGGTCATATAATAAAAGCATCTCCACATCTGAAACCATAAGAAAATTATCTGGATGAGGACCAAATGAGCCTTCACTACTAATAACATAATCATAGTTGAAGATTTTTGAAGCATCTAAAGCTTTATTTTTTAATGTTTCATATGCTGATAACTTACGAGTTATTTCACCACTAAAAGTACCAAATTGATCAGTATCAAAATTATCTGGAACAAATATTTCACAACCGAGAATTTTATTAAAAGCTGGGCTAATGGCTTTTTCTTTTTTATGCATAGAGGCAAGCAAAATTTTTATACCTTTATAGTAAGCAGACATTTTACATACTCCAATTTAATATATATAGATAAAAACACCAATTAAAAGGCTAATTATTGAATTGTATAAATTTAAAAATTTGTATCCAAAACTTCTAAATGCATCCATCGACCATTAAATAATTCTCTTAATTGCTGCGATTGTTCAAGAGTCTTTTCAATAAGTTCAGCTTTTGCACAAACAAATACAGTTAATCGTAAGGGTTGGTGCACTAATTGTTGACGATACATTATACTTTGTTCTGGAAGACCTATTTTATAATCGCTAAAATTGCCTTCCATTACCCCAAATTGACCTATTACATTATGAATAGCCTTATTTCCAGCACCGAATATGTGCTTGTCAGTGGTTGAGAAATAGTATTGGCTATTAATCCAGTGGCCTACAATAACAGGAGCATTAAAAATAAAAGATAAAATATCTCCATATTCATCCAATTCTGGTTCATATGAATGCAAAAACACTCTTCTTTCTAAATTTATATCTTTAGTTAATTTACGAGGTGCAATTATAAAAGCTGCATTATTAGCAAGGCCCATCTCAGGAATTAACTCTGCCCAATTAGATTTACGGATATGTACATTTTTATCTCCAGATAATGATGATAACCTTTCACTGCGTAAGAGATCACAAGCTTTATCAATATCATCAATTATATTTTCAAATAGCTCTTTTTGGGTCTGATTTAACTGCACTAAATTATAGTAGCTAAACTTATCTGTTGTAGTATTATGACATGAACTTACAAAAAAAGAATGCTTAGGAATATTAATCTTATACTTTGCCTTTAAAATTTCTCGTACTTGAGAATCATTTAATGCTTGGCAAAATGCTATAGCATTAGGTATCCCACCATTCCCACCACACGCTCCACAATCTAAACTTGATTGGAAGGGATTATTTTCACTTTGTGCAATATGACCAGTTAAGATAACAAAAGGGGCAAAATTGTCCACTAAACCAATCGCCTTTAGTACAAAGCTAACTTTACTTGCAATTGTTTCTCTAGTGAAGCCTTCATTCCCATCAAAAATATCTATAGTTTGACTGGAAAATTTCATATCTGATTTATTCCGTAATAAGTTATGCATTCTGTTAGGAAATAAAGTTTTTAAAATTAAACTAATACTAAAATACATACCAACAATATCAAATAGAACAAGAGGAGATAGAAATGCATTTTTAGCATTCTTAAATACTTTAAATATATTGTTTTTTAATATATCTAGCCTATTTTGTTGTGATTTCTTATTAATTATAACGCTTTCTGGAGAAACTATAACTGGACACTGAAGAGTACAGCTATTACTTTCTTCATCTTTTAGTCTAAACCCCACCCCAAAGAAACCTGCAAAGCCAAATGTTTCATAATCCCCTATAAACTCTAACTTACTCCTTATTCCTTCAGAGCGTGTATCGATACAGAAAACTAACTGAGCTTTTGAAGTCGATGTAGAAGGTAAAAATTTATGTTTATTATTAGCGATATTAGATTTTATTTTATTAAGTATTGTATCTTGATATTCTTTTTCTAAAGCCCTTTGCCAAATTAGATGTATACTATATCGATCTATTATAGTATAAAGTTCACTTTTACTTGATAATGTATTTAAAAATATTTTGGGAACAAAGTTTTTATTTTCCTCAGTTTGACTATCTGATTTATCAAACTTAATACCAAATTTTAAAGATAAGGCATATTCTAGGCTAAGCCACATGGCAAAGATATCAGATAGCTTGGCAGACAAAGTTATATAAGGATTATCAGGTCTCTCTTCAATCCATTTTATAAAACTACTCCAGCCAATAATTCTGAAACTAATTTCAATTAGATATTGCTCTAACAAATTGTCTGGAATACCTAATTTATTAACAAGGTACAGTATAGCTTCTTCACTATTATTCTTTGAAAGATATTTTATAGAATTTTTTATAGAATTTTCTTCTATACAACAGTACTCTAGCCAAGCTTGATATAGGTTTTTAGATTTAACTGGCATATTCCATTGTGCTTGACCTAAATCAAAAAAATCTGCTATAAATTTACTAACCCTAATAAATACCTTTTTACTTTCAAAATAATTGTTATCTTGTTCAATAGAATCACTAACTAAAATGCTTTTATATAAAAAATTATTTTTAAAATATTTTTCTAATTCAAATTGAATACTTGGATCTATTAATGTGCTAACTAAAATTTTGTGATCTTTTTCATTAAAAATAAGTTTGTCAACCATGAACTCTCTTATCGCATAACTTAAACTAGCTAAACTAATCTTTCCTTCGCTAAAGTATCTATGATATAGGTCAATACTTAATGCCCCATTAATTTTAACGTATTTAGCTAAATTTTTAAGAGAATCTATAAAGGGTTTAGAAGTTAACCCAGATAGTGGGTTAGTGGCAATAAAACTTTGTAATGCCCAGTAACTTGGAACGTATCTTCTTACTTCTGATAAAGTTTTTATTAACATATTATAAGATTCCTAATAATTAACTTAACTTAGATAATAGCAAACTTGGGTATATCCCACTTAGTATATTAAAAAAAATACTAAAAATCAAGAACATATGCTCTAATGATGATAATTGAACTTTTAATTTATAATTACTAGCATTAGAGCTAAATACATATTCTTGTAATGCATGTAAAATCGCTATTGCTAACATAATAAAACCAATACTGACTATTGCAAGCAACCATAATTGTGTATTAGCCAATGAATATAGGACATTAATTTCACTTATGAATGAAGCTGTTGATGGCATTCCAATGCACAAAAATAGCAATATAGTAAAATACATATTACTAAAACTTAATTTGTTATCTGCAAAATTATTCAATACATTATCATTTTTATTATTTATAAGAACCTCTATAGATGCAAATATCAAAATAGAATTAATAATCTGGTAATAGACTAATTCATGTTTTACTGGCATATAGGAAAATAGTCCCATATTAATCAAACATAATTGTGCAATTAGAATATATATATTTAAAGATCTAATGTTTAAAGCACGGTTAGCAGCGCTAACGAAAATAATAAAAATTAATTGATTAAAAATTACGATTGGTAACGAATTTAATGTGTAATTTAAACCTAGACTAGCAAAATAGATTAAAATAAACATTATTATTACAATTAGAAAGCTTCCAATCTTCAAGCTAAATACTTGACTAATTGTATCTCCTATTTTACGATATGGATTAATTAGAATATTACGATATAGTTCTTCAATAAATAGTTTATTTCTACTTAAATGATATATCCAGAGATTTAATTTATTTGTAATTTGTTTAGCACTTCCTAAGCTTAAATAGACTATGAGCTGTATTAATAATACAACAAATAAAATTGTTAGTTTATAAAAATCAATATTGTTCTGAACAGAGTTGTCAATATTCAAAAAGCTGCTTAGTGTTAAAGAAAAACATCTATACAAATAAATTATTAAAATAGTTAATAACGATAAGATAATTTTATTATAAACTGATTGTTGTAATTTTATTACCTCATAAAAGATAGTTGCTAGAGTTAATGAAATAAATGCGCTTGAAATTATTGCAGCATCAGATAATTGGATATTCTTTGAATAATAGTGGTAAAACATTCCAAATGTTAATAAAAACATCATTAAAAAAAACAATCTAATTATCTTTGGCTGTGATCTTTGATTAAACTCGTTCGTATCCTTTATGTTACTACCAGCACTTAAAAATAAAAATGCTTTTAAAAAACCATGTGCAATTAAATGAAATATTGCTGCACTATAAATTCCTAGACTGCACTGTACGACCATAAAGCCCATTTGTCCCATAGTCGAATATGCTAATTGTTTTTTTATATCACTTTGCGTCAGCATAAAAAATGATGAAGTGATTATAGAAATTATCCCTACCGTAAATATGATTTGAGTGGCAAAATTACTATTATTAAGCATTGAATGTATTCTTGTCAAAAGGAACCCACCCGCATTAATAACTCCTGCATGCATAATAGCAGAAACTGGAGTTGGCGTTTCCATAGTATCTGGCAACCAAATATGAAATGGAAATTGTGCTGATTTTGCCATAACTGCAATAAAAATTAGACAAACTACTATAGTATTTAAACTAGCTGAACAAGTAGAAAATATTAATATATTCACAGACTTATTTAATAAGCAATCAAAATCTGAATTTCCAGTATATTTATAGCAAAGAATCACCGCACATAAAAAACTTAGATCACCAACTCTATTAATTATAAACTTTTTTTTAGCTGCTTTATTTGCCTTATCATCATAATGATAATGATTAAGTAGTATATATAAAGAAAGCCCAATAAACTGCCATCCTAGAAAAGCTGTTAGTAGATTGCCACTCATAACCATGAATGAAACAGATGCTGTTAGTATTGACAATTGCGCCATAAACCTTCCCTGCGTTATATCAGAGGCAAGATAGCTAGTTGAGTAACGATGAATTATAAAACTAATAAAATTTATCAATAATAACATTGTTATTGTTAAATTATCTATCTGTAGCTTTATTACAAAGTTGATATTATTGACTTCAAAAAAATTAAGAGAATAATAGATATTTTTATATCCATCCAAAGCAAGAAATAATGATAGTATTAATGATATAAAAATAAATACATTACTAAGAAGATTGGTATTTTCATCACGAAAATGATAGGTTAGAGTTAATAATCCACCTAATAGCGGCACAAATGGTATAAAAAAAAACAAGCTCATTAAATCTCCTAAAGTACGATTTTTATAAAAAACTATTTTTTAATAACTCTAACCTTTTCCCACTCTTTATTAAGATTTTCTAAAATAGCATTAATTACTTTATTAAAAATCTCATAATCTTCGTTATCAATATTGTTCAAACAAATATTGATTATACGGTTCTTTTCAAAAATAATATCATTGTATATATACAAACATTTATTTGTTGGATTTAAATGTAATATCCGTTTATCTATTTTATCTATCTCTTTGTTTATATAACCTGCAGTAATAAGTTTTTTGACAGCCTTGGTTACAGTAGTCTTATCCATTTTCAATTCATAAGATAATTCTTTTAGAGAAATACCGGGTGTTTCACATATACGCGTTAAAAACAAGAACTGCCCTCTTTGTAAATTATGATTTCTAAACTTTGCCTCGTATATGGCATGTGATTCTCTTGCTATTGCATCTATTTCTCTTAACATATTATTTTTAAGTTTTTCTTTCATAATTGTGACTCTAAAAGTTAAAATTGCAACCATTAATTTATCACAATATTAGTTGAAATTGCAACCATTAATTTATCATAAGATTAGTTTAAATGTCAATTAACTTAACTTTATTGTGTGAAAATAATATGAAAATCAGGATATATCACCCTAATTAAAACCAGATGTATATGCACTTTTGACTCATTATAAGTAAAGATTTAATGATCGATTGACCGCAAAATATAATATAATATAATAAACTTCGGATATAATTATTTATAAGTAGATCAATACATACGAATATGGATTTATCCTACCTTAATTCCACCTGTAAGATAATTTATAGTATTCTATAATTAAGCATGTTGTCAGAATTCATGTATAAATGGTATGTATTTCAAAGTATATGCCTTTTCAATCAAGTCACTAGTATTAAATACTTCAAATTTGTGATAGAGTTGCTTATTAATTGTTGCAGCCACAGTAGCAGGACTTACATCTTTATTTTGTATTTTAGATAAAATAAAAGCAATTTCCTTAGGTGATTTATTTAATGATAAGAAATAGAGGATTTCACTTTCACGTTTAGTAAGTGTTACTTTTGTATCATTCTCATTATATTTTATATGACTACCAATTTTTTCATTCAAAACTTCCATTCTGTATGACTCAATTGCTCCTTGAATTAAGTCAATAAATTTTATAAATTTCTCTTGCATCTTTTCTTTAGTATGATAGGCCCTATTCTCAAGCTCTAACTTTTCTGCTATTTTTTTGTCAGTAATATCTACCGAGTTACCAATAATTCCAATTATTTCACCCTTTGCATCACGTAATGGCTCTTTATGGCTTAACCAAATTTGCACTTCACCCTCAAGCGAAGTGGTTTTTTCTTCTACAACAACTCCTTCACCAGTGGAAATTACTTGATTATCAACTTTTCTTAAAAAATCAGCATATTCTTTCCATGGCATATCATAATCAGTTAAACCCACTATTTCTTCTCTAGAAGATAATCCAGCATCTATTGCCAGTAAAGTATTACATCCTAAATATTCTCCTTTAATATTCTTCCAATATAATCGTCCTGGAATCATCGCCAAAATATTGTCAAAATAATTGATTACGTTTTTATCTTTATCTGAGCCAGTCATATAACTCCCTTTAAAACTTTAATATTTCATATAGAATTTACAACTTATTTTGCTCCGATTCATACTAGATTTATCGAATTATTCTTTAAGTTTAAGGTAATAATTATACCATAGAGAATTTTATTAAATTTACAACAAATTCAAATTACTTAGTTTTGCTTTTAAAACATCCAGTAAATGATCTAATTTTATGGGTAGTAATTCAACCATAGACATTATTAGAGTTAAATTTATTTATATAGGTACGATAGTTTATTAATCTACCATAACGCCATACTAAATGATAGCTCCATAGTAGTCTTTATTAAATGCATAATTATTTCCCCCATATTTATCTCTATGTGTAATTTTAATATTAACTAAGATAATTTATTAAGCTATTTTACTTAATACAAAATTGGTAACACATTATAATACTCTGCATTAACATTCATAATTGATAATTTAAATATTTTGTTTCCAAAAAATGAAATAAATAATGGAGATTCAGGATATCTAAGCATCAAAGGGAAAATCACAGATTTCCCAATAACATATCGCGCATTTTCACCAATTTTACGCATTCCCCATGCATCTTCATATATCACTGGCACTAAATTATTATTAAACTTAGAATTTCCAATGTATAACATAATATGGCCTTGTATTTGAATAAGCGTCATAAAGGCATTCGCATGGCTAATAACATAATTCATCCTACTTGTAGCGTTATATGAACTTAAATCTACTACTTTACCCACATTGACTTGTTGTCCTGAATTACGAGGCATGTAAAAACCTAAAGGTGTAAATATAGCCTGCATTTCTGCTGAACAATCATTATACCCCATATAGCCGCCCCACCCATATGGTCTACCAATCAATTTATTAATTAATTTAACTATGTTTGCTTCAGTTGCCAATAATGGCATTAATACTGCATCATTATTACTTACAAATGCTGTTGTTGAGAAAGCCATGCCATTAATACCGCGTTGTGGAACATATACCGAAAAATTAGTTTGATTTATGGTAGCAGCCGGCAATATTGTTCCAGCAGAAGCACTATTTAGTAATACATTATTACTATTAATTAATCCAACATCGGGAGTTATAATAGAAATCAATGAATTATTAACCGATTTATTCCAACTGCTTATAAAACTATCACTAACATATGCAATACCAGCTGCTTTTACCCAACCAATAAATTGTGGTGTAAGAACAAGTAGCCACCTTTTATCTAACGATTTACCAATAACATATAAAGGCGTTCCTAAATAAACATTTGATATTATATTATTATTGAAAGGAAAACCTTCTCCAGCTACCCTATAATCATAATACCAAGGATCTTCCGTTGGTACCAAATACGCTTCGATTTTATTCACTGCAATTGCTCTATTTGATGAACTATATTGAAGATTATCAAATTGGCTTAAATTCATGTTATTACTTAATCTAGTTGACCATTGGCTTTTATACGGTAAGAAATTAAAGCCATATCCAATTTTTGATTCAACATTATTAGCATTATCATAGTGCGAAATATTATATTTTTCAGTATTACTTATATTTTTACTTTCAGTACCTTTAAGCACTTGCTTTATAAAATAAGGAGACCAAGGTGATTGATCATCTTGATTAATGCCAAAATAATGGCTTTTTAGATCATTAAATCTTTTATTTTGCAACTTAACATCAATTAATGAACGATTACCACTTTCAACTTTAACCCAAGCATCTATGCGCTGTGGATAATTATTCATTGGGAATACATATATAGGCAGATTATCAGCAAAAATTGTATTGATAAACAAAGTACATAAGATTAATATACGCAACATTTTTTCTTCTCCAAGTAAAACTATTTTAAAAGAAATTCGTGCCATATAGAAATAATATTATAACATATAAAATTTTAAAAAAATAGCAGATTCGTTAGCAATAATATTGATAACAACATTAACCACTTATTTGAATATCTGTGGCGAAATTTTCGAAGCAATAGTAGTCAATAATAACGTAAATACAATAATAACGGTAGACACCGCATTTATCTCCGGAGTTACGCCCATTTTAAGCATTGAATATATGGCAATAGGTAGTGTTGTTGAATCAGGTCCAGCAGTAAAAAACGTTATTATAAAATCATCTACAGATAAAGTAAATGCCATTAAACCACCAGAAATAATTCCTGGCAAAATATTTGGTAACAATATTAAAAAAAAAGTTTTTGCAGGGCTTGCACCCAAATCTCTTGCTGCATCAAGAATATTATCATCCATTCCATGCATTCTTGTTCTAACTGCTATTGCAACAAAGCTTACACAAAATGCAATATGAGACAAAATTATTGAAGCATAACCTAAAGTAAAATTAATCAGTAAGAAGAATAACAATAAAGCAACCCCAATTAATAACTCAGGTGCAACCACTGGCACAAGCACTAAAGATGACAAAAATGGTACTTTATATCGATGTAGCGCAATTCCTGCTAGTGTACCTAAAATAACTGATACACAACTTGAGATAAAAGCAATAGATAATGAATTTATTGCAGCACTAATCATAGTACTATCATTAAAAACTATCTTATACCATTTTAAGGTAAATCCAACCCAACCAACATTAACTCTTGAATCATTAAATGAGAACAAAATAACTACTATTATTGGAATGTATAAAAATAGATATGTTATGGTTCCACTATACAGTATGGATTTGGATACCTTATTACTTGTTTGCATATTTTAATCCACCCGCTTTGCGTGCTAGTATAGCAGCAATACCTGCTATACTTAGCACAATTAATGTCATCACAATTGAAGTAACACTTCCTAACGGCCAATTCATAGTCTGTAAGAACTGCTGTTTTATTAAATTACCAATCATCAAAGAACAATTATTACCGATTAACTCAGGAACAACAAACATGCCGATACTTGGAATAAAAACCAAAGCACTACCAGCCAGGATACCTGGCATACTGAGAGGAATAGTAATTTGCATAAAAGACTGTATCCGAGTTGCACCTAAGTCTCTACTTGCTTCAACCACTGAATGATCGTGTTTTTCTAAATTTGCATATAGAGGCAATATCATAAAAGGAAGGTTTATATAAACTAAACATATTACCACTGCAAATGAAGAATAAAGGAGGTTAACTGGAGCAAAACCTAAAGATGTGATCACATAGTTTATAGCATGGTTAACAATAGATTGTGGCCCTAATATAATCATCCAGGCATAGATGCGAATTAAAAAACAGCTCCAAAACGGTATTATTACTAACAATAATAGAAAATCGCGTGTTTTTTTACTACTTCTGGCAATTAGCATTGCTAATGGATAACCAAGAATCAAACAACATACAGTAGTAATAATAGAATATTTTAATGATCTAAGACTTAACTGCCAGATAAATTTGCTAGTTAAGGCAAATTTAACACTATCTAATGATAAATTTAGTTTATTTATTCCATTAACTTTTGAAATTAAAGGCTGAACTCCCCCATAATTTCCAGGAATACGAAAAGCCATTAACAACATGATTAAAGTTGGTATAAGAAATAATACAATAAGATATATCGTAGGCGTAATTGATAGTAATTTTTTTTCAGTAACTCTTAGGATATATTTCATAATAAATTTACTTTATTAAAAAGTTACCCGCTTGTGGATCAAAGGTAATAATAACTTGTGATTCTTCAGGATAAAAATGAACTTGTTCTACCTTAGTATTTGCAAGCATAGCTTGAATTTTAATACCATTGTCTAACAAAAATTCATATAAAGTATCATCACCATAGTAATAATAACCTTGAACTGTTGCCTTAACAAAAAATAGATCGTCATCATCTGGCTTAAACCGCTTTGCTTTTATTTTCTCTGGGCGGATTGAATACCAACCTTTTTGCCCAATATAATAGCCATCAACTGATTCTAATTTAATATCAAACTCTAATATATCAACAATTTTTAAAGTTAATAACTTTTCTTCACTATTAATTGCCAATACTTCAGCATCGAGTAAGTTACATTTACCTAAAAAATCTGCTACAAAATAAGTGCTAGGGTATGAATAAACGTTCTGCGGTTTATCTAATTGATCTACTTTTCCTAAATTCATAACTGCAATTCTACTAGACAAAGCTAATGCTTCACTTTGATCATGAGTTACATAAATAAAAGTAACTCCAGTTTCTTCTTGAAGTTTAACTAATTCAACATGCATATGTTGACGAAGTCTAGCGTCTAAGGCAGATAACGGCTCATCTAAGAGCAACAATCTTGGTCTATCAACTAATGAGCGTGCAATAGCCACTCGTTGGCGCTGACCTCCTGATAGCTCATGCGGATAACGATTGGCAAACTCTGATAATCTGACATCTTCTAGTAGCTCTTCTACTTGGCTTTGGATCTTATTTTTTTCCCATTTAGCCATTTTTAAAGGAAATGCAATATTGTTCCATACCGTCATATGAGGAAATAATGCATAACTTTGAAAAATAGTATGCAACGGTCTGTCTTCTGGTGGTAACCCTGTGATATCAACGCCATCTAGTAAAATATGTCCAGAATCTGGACTTAAAAACCCAGCAATCATTCTAAGTAAAGTAGTTTTACCGCAACCAGATGGTCCTAATAAAGTAAAAAATTCACCCTGATCTATATCTAAGGAGATATCTTTTACAATTAAATTACCTTCAAAAACCTTGCTTACATTTTTAATTTGCAAAATTGCCATTTAGCCACTTTCAACCAAATAAGTAACATTATCAAGGAGGGTATTTTAACAAAAATAATATTTTTGTGGGAGATTATTTAAAACTATTTAAACTTCGAATTTATATAATATACAATACCTGAACCCTTACTTTTTAATATTATTTTATATTATATTTTATATTGACACCTAAATCCTCACTTTTTTATATTGTCTTTTATATTGATACATAAGTATAAATCTATTTTATTCAGTAAATATGAGGATTCAAGTATACAATATATGTAACAGTATAAATTGGTAAAATTAATCGCTAAAGTATATCAAAATATAATTTAGAATTCAAGTCATTAATTTTATCCTAAACTCTTAAGCATAACATATAATCTATACATATAATCTATACATATAATCTATAATTATACTCTTACCCTATTTAGACATATTTCTGTCTTTATTCTCCTAAATTAGCTTTTTACAAGATATGATATAATACCAACAAAATTATTTCTACAATAAAAATATAAATATGAAACATACTGTATTAGCTCGAAAATGGCGCCCAAAAAAATTCTCAGATTTAATTGGACAAAGTACAACTGTAACTATTCTAAAAAACATAATTTCAACACAAAAGCTTCACCATGCCTACCTTTTAACTGGTACACGTGGCATTGGTAAGACAACTATAGCTAGAATCATTGCCAAAGCATTAAATTGCGGAAATTTAACAGATAATGACCCTTGTTGCAAATGTAGTAGTTGCCTAGAAATTGATAATGGAAGGTTTGTAGATGTTATTGAGATCGATGCTGCTTCCAACACTGGAGTAGATAATATCCGTGAAGTAATCGAGAATGCTCAATATTTACCGACACAAGGAAAATATAAAGTATATATTATTGATGAAGTACATATGTTATCAAAATCAGCTTTCAATGCAATGTTAAAAACCCTTGAAGAACCACCACAGCATATTATTTTCATTTTAGCAACTACAGATCCACAAAAAATGCCAATTACAGTATTATCACGTTGTTTGCAATTAAAATTACGTAATCTTATATCTCAAGAAATTAGTGATTATTTAACCCTGGTGTTAAATAATGAAAAAGTCAAATTTGAAAAAAATGCATTAGAAACTATTGCAGATATGGCCAATGGTAGTATGCGTGATGCCCTATCACTAACTGACCAAGCTATTGCCTTTACAAATGGTAATATCACATATGAGTTAATCAACCAAATGCTTGGGAATACTGATAGCTCAGTACTTTATGCATTGATTGACACTATTATCAAATTAGATGGCAATAAGCTAGTTGAGATAGCTAAAAAAATATTTAATGACGGAATTGATTTAGAAAATGTATTACAAAATCTTTCAAAACTTTTATGTGAAATCAGTATTATTCAATTAACTGGAAAAGCCAATAATGAAAAACTAAGCCGATATGCTAATGATATCCATGTGAATAATGTACAGCTATATTTTGAAATTTGTAACCTTGGGATTGAACAAATAAAAATAGTAAATGATAAATATTCAACATTTGTAATGACTCTACTTCGTATGTTAGCATTTAATATTGGTACTAATCCAAATAAACAAATACTACTTAATGATGCTAATTTTAATACATTTACTAATAAATTTGATAATCAAATAAAGAATAATCATTCATTAGGTGATGAATTACAACTAGAAGTTACTGAAAAAATAGATATTACTAATAAAATAGATGTTACTGAAAAGCTAGAAATTACTGAGGAACTAGATATCTCAATTCAACAAATAGAACAAATTTATGAATCCAATAGTAATACAGCCACTGAAAAATATAATTTCACAGGCGACTGGGTAACTTTAGTAGAAAAAATCGTACCTCATTTAAAACATTCTGTTCCTTTTTTAGAAAATTCTGAATTTGTTGAATACAAAGATAATACATTTTATGTAAAAATCGACAATCGTTATAAAAGTAGCTTTACTAATCATACTCTGGAAGAAATCATTCACGGCATTCGCAATATTGTCAATGATAATATATCTTTTTCTTATACTTTTTCCGATAATGTTAGTGATACTTTAAAAGAAAAAATTACTCAAAACAAAAAATTAGAACATGAAGATGCAGTAAATGCAATAAATAATGATGAAAAATTATCTACCATAATAACTACATTTTCTGCTACAATTACTCCTGGTAGTATAAAATCATTAAAGTCATAACTACAGCCTACAGCAAAAATATTAAAGGAAAATAACGATATGTTCGACAAAAATCAGTTAGCAAATCTGATGAAAAAAGCGCAGGAAATGCAAGAAAATTTACAAAAAGCCCAACAAGAAATAGAACAAATGGAAGTTGAAGGAGACTCTGGTGCTGGTTTAGTTAAGGTTACCATGACGGGTAAAAAACATATTCGTAAAGTAGTAATTGATCCATCTATTATTGACCCTAATGATAAAGAAATGCTTGAAGATTTGATCGCAGCAGCTGTTAATGACGCTGCAAACAAGGTTGAAAAAGATAGTGCAGAAAAAATGGGCGGAGCTGCTGGAAATATACCTGGTATGCCTCCTGGATTTAAGCTTCCATTCTAAATACATAAAACCAATGGTGGGTCTCCTTGCATTGACCGCCGCAAAACCTGGTCAGGGTAGGAATACAGCAGCCATATGCGGATTAGGCAAGTGCCAAGGGTTTGGCTCACCAACCCGACATCCAGTTATACATTAAATCTAAAATGCATTACATCACCATCTTTTACAATATATTCCTTACCCTCTAAGCGCATTTTACCAGCTTCTTTTGCACCTTGCTCACCATTATAAGCAATAAAGTCATTATATCCTATGCATTCAGCACGAATAAAACCACGTTCAAAATCTGTATGTATAGCACCTGCTGCCTGTGGTGCTGTTGCACCAATTGGTATAGTCCATGCTCTAACCTCTTTTACTCCTGCAGTAAAATATGTTTGCAGACCTAATAAATTAAACCCAGCACGAATCAATCGATTTAACCCTGGTTCTTGCATACCCATATCTTGTAAAAAATCCAATTTATCTGCATCATCTAGTTGTGCAATTTCAGATTCAATCGCTGCACAAATTGCTACGATTGGCGCATTTTCTTTATCTGCATACTCTTTCAACTTATCTAAATATGGATTATTCGTAAATCCATCTTCATGAACATTTGCTACATACATAGCTGGTTTTACAGTTAATAAACAAAGCGGTTTAATTATAATTAGTTCTTCTTTGCTTAAGTTAAGTGTTCGTATTGGTTTAGCTTCATTTAAATGAGGAATTAATTTATTAATAACATTAATTAATGCTAATGCTTCTTTATCACCACTTTTTGCTTTTTTTGACTCGCGAGATGCTACCTTATCTACTGTTGCAAGGTCGGCTAATGCCAATTCAGTTGTAATTACTTCAATATCATTAATAGGATCAACCTTTCCATTAACATGAACCACATTTGTATCATCAAAGCATCGAACTACATTGATAATAGCATCGGTTTCACGTATATTGGCTAAAAACTGATTACCTAAGCCCTCACCTTTACTTGCACCAGCAACAAGACCTGCTATATCAACAAATTCGACAGTTGCACTTTGTACTCTTTCAGGTTTTACTATTCCACTTAATTCAGTCAAACGAAGATCTGGTACTTCAACAATCCCCACATTAGGTTCTATTGTACAAAAAGGATAATTTTCAGCAGCAATACCTGCTTTAGTTAATGCATTAAATAAGGTTGATTTCCCAACATTAGGCAGCCCAACAATTGCACATTTCAAAGACATATTATAAATTCCTTAAGTATTTTATAAAGCATGATTTTAGCATTTTTTATACTATACATCATGAAATTAAGTTACAGAATTTAGTTTTTTACTAAATGTTATCTGAATCCTCACTTTTCTTATTAAGTGAGTTAAAAGTATAACCCTTGCCTTTCAATATTTTTAACTCTAAAAAATTTTACATATACTCCACAAATTTCTATTTATTAATTGAAGTAAAGCATATACAATTATGCCATTAGTCAGACAAAGAAAGAATAAATGTAGTTTATAACAAGGAAGTTTTAATGAACCCTCTACCTCACATCAAGAAAGAATCTCAATATAAAACCCAACAATTTCAATTTAAAAACCAAAAATTTCAATTATTCCCAAAACAACCTGAAATAGATGTTATTGAATTACCTGGCATAGGTATTTATAAAGGTGAAGTCAGAGATGGGGTACCACATGGCAACGGAACATTAATTTATGAAAATAAACAAATATATGTAGGCTCATTCAAAGATGGAGAGCCTCATGGTAATGGTATATTAAATTTTACTAATGGGGATAAATTTATAGGAAAATTTAAATATGGCAAATTAAATGGCTATGCAAAATTTATAGAAAATGGTATACCTATTTATACAGGATATTTTAAAAATAATCAATTCCACGGGCAAGGTAAATTTATTTACAACAATGGAGATGTATATGAAGGAGAGCTTGCAGATGGGTTACCTAATGGTAAAGGTACATTTAGATATGTTAATGGAGATGTATATGAAGGAGAGGTTAAGAATGGCGAAGCAAACGGTACAGGAGATTTAACTTATAACAATAAGGCAAGTACCACAAAAAATTTGAAGACTTACTCTGGAGAATTTAAAGACAATCTTCCTCATGGTAGAGGTGAATCAAAATATCTTAATGGTTTTAAATATGTCGGTAATTTCGAATTAGCTAAACCTCATGGACATGGTACACTATATGACTTCAATAATAACTTAATATATACTGGAGAATTTATAAATGGTGTAACTGCAACTGAAGTAACATATAACTATAATGATACAAGCTATAAAGTACATATTAAAAATGGCATAGCTCATGGTGAAGGTATTTTAATAGATCCTAATCAAGGGATAACATATAAAGGTACGCTTAAAAACAATTACTCTCAAGAAAGTGGAACACTCATCAATAATAAAGAAAAATTTACTCTTAATGGACAATTTGAGAATTCTAAATTTAATGGTCAAGGTCAATATAGCGACCTAAGTAAAATCTATCAAGGTGAATTCATGAAAGGAGAGTTCCATGGCCACGGATCACTAGTCTACAAAAACAGTATGTATAAGCGCAGTTATAAAGGTGAATTTTCACATGGTGTTGAAGATGGTATAGGAATACTTATTGATACTAAGGGGATAAAATACGAAGGAACATTTAAAAATGGCTTGAAGCATGGGAATATGAAAGTTACTCATCCTAATGGCGCTATTGCTTATATGGATTTTGAAAATGATGAAATGGTAAGCACAGTTGAAAGTATAATTACCCAAGCAATCAGATCTAAGAAATAATAGTTGAAATGCTAACTCTTTAAAATGCTATGTTTATGATATAATATAGCTTAGCCATTAATAATTTTTTCATGTAAAAAATTATTTACTTGTTATTGGAAAATTTATATAATTATTTATATAAATACATAGTTATTTAGTAACTTAAGGGAAATATCGATACAGTGAGTATTATAATTAAAACCAAAGAAGACATTGACTACATGCGCATATCATGTAAATTAGCTGGAGAATTATTAGATTATATTGGGCAATTTGTAAAGCCTGGAGTAACTACAAATGAGATTGATAAAATATGCCATGACTATATAATAGATGTTCAAAAAGCATATCCATCACCATTAAATTATCAACCAAACCCCAAACATCCACCATATAAAAAGTCTATTTGTACTTCTATAAATAGCGTAATCTGTCATGGTATACCTGATGATAAACCATTAAAAGATGGTGATATTGTTAATATTGATGTTACAGTATATAAAAATGGCTATCATGGCGATAGCTCTCGTATGTTTTATGTAGGTAATGTATCTTCACAAGCAAAAAGGCTATGTCAAATTACTTATGAGTGTATGTGGTATGGCATTAATCAAGTAAAACCTAATAATACATTAGGTGATATTGGACATGCTATACAACAACATGCTGAAAAAAGTGGATATAGTGTAGTACAAGAATATTGTGGGCATGGTATAGGTAAAGGGTTTCATGAAGAGCCACAAGTTCTTCATTATGGTAAGCCTAAAACTGGCGCGATATTGCAACCAGGAATGATTTTTACTGTAGAGCCAATGATTAATCAAGGTAAGCGGCATGTAAGATTCCTAAGTAATGGCTGGACTGCCGCTACTAAGGATAGAAGCCTATCTGCACAATGGGAGCATACTGTATTAGTTACAGATACTGGGGTCGAGATCCTAACAGTATCTGAAAATATGCCTAAAATACCTGATTTTGTGAAAATATAGTTTGATTGAAAGTTAAAGAGTATATGTTAAACAATATTTGCCCTAAATATATTATAAATAATCAGGTAACTAGCGCTTTAATTGAGGACTCATTAACTTTCCCTGACTACACCGCTGCATTAGTTAATAACGTAATTACCACTGCAACAATCATTACTCGGCAGAACATGACATTATGTGGCACTGAGTGGGTAAATCAAGCATTTTTAAATTGTGATAAAAATGCTAATATCTCGTGGGCATATAAAGATGGGGATAAGATTACTGCTGGTAGCCTATTATGTGAAATTACTGCCAATGCTAGGGAGATGCTTACGGCTGAAAGAACAGCCTTAAATTTTCTACAATTATTATCCGCTACTGCTACTATAACTTCGCAATATGTAGAAAAAACTCGTGTCTATAACACAAAAATTATGGATACAAGAAAGACTATACCGGGGTTACGCTTATCCCAAAAATATGCTGTTGTCGTTGGTGGTGGCTTTAACCAAAGAATTGGGTTATATGATGGGGTTTTAATAAAGGAAAACCACATTACAGGTTGTGGAGGTATTAGTAATGCTTTAAATAAGGCATTTAAAGATACCCCACCTCATATACCAATACAAATTGAGGTTGAAACGTTTGAACAGTTGGTAGAGGCGATGAACTCAGATGCAAAACTAATTTTACTGGATAATATGACAACTTCACAAATTAAGAAATGTGTTGATTATGTGAAAGATAAAGCCCAATTAGAAGCATCAGGTAATATAAATCTAGACAATGTTTTAGATTATGCACAAACTGGAGTACATAGAATTTCAATTGGTAGTTTAACCAAAAATATTGCAGCAATTGATCTTTCAATGCGCATATCACTTAAATAATTTTAACCAAGTTATATAGATGGATATTGAAATAAAGTCTACAAAGATAAATCGATGAAAATAAATATTATTAGTATTGCTAATAAGTTACCACAATGGATAATTAATGCATGCGATGAATATTTAGCTCGAATCAATCATGGTAAATATTCATGTAAAATTATAGAAATAAAATCAGACAAATACAATAATAAAACAGCCGCTGAAAACATGGCTCTTGAAGCAAAAAAAATTAATAGCCTGATTCCAGCTGGCAGTTTTGTGATTGTTTTAGATGAAAAAGGTAAAAACTATAATAGTATTACATTTGCTCAAAATTTAGAACATATATCTTTAAATTACCCTAGTATAACTTTTATTATTGGTGGAGCAGATGGTATCCATCCTGATTTAAAAAAATCTGCTCATTCACAAATGCAACTATCCAGTTTAACTTACCCACACTTATTAGTTAGGATGATTATATTAGAGCAGATATACCGTGCTATAACAATTTTTGAAAATCATCCATACCACCGTGAATAAATATTATCTACTTTGTACAAATCCTCAATACATAGAAGAAGCATATAAACTAGCAAAATTCACGGATATGCTCGAGGTAAGGCAAAATAGTAATGAACCGCTTCTAGAAAATCATATCCCATATTTACTTTTAGATGATAAGGGCTTGGCTATTCAGTGCCAACATTTTAAACCATTATATACTTATGAGATATATACGAATTTAAAAGGACGTAAAAGTAATATATTACAAGAATTAATAATTCAAACTATAAAAATAAAAAATAAGGCTAAAGATCAAGTAACAATTTTAGATTTAACTGCAGGATTTGGTAAAGATTCAAACTTAATTGCAAGTTTTGGATATAATGTGATAATGGTAGAAAGAAATCCTGTTTTAGCCACAATAATCTATCATGCAATATTACATAATTATTTTAATAATAATGTACAAATAATATACATGGATAGTATAGATTATCTAGAAAGCTTTAATAGTTTATTGCCAATTGATGCAATTTATCTTGACCCAATGTTTGAACAAGATAAAAGTTCAAAAGCAAAAAAAGAAATGCAAATAATTGATAACATAATAAGTACATTTGATACTTTAGATAACTCATTCCAAAGCAATGCCAGACTATTCAAATTAGCACAGAATATAACAAAAAAAATTATTATTAAACGCGACAACAAGCAAAAACCATTAATAGATAATCCAAAACCAAGCTATTCAAAACTAGGGAAAACCATAAGATATGATGTATATCAGTTATAGAGTAGATTATAAAACATAATTATAATTATAACTAAAAATTGATAAATCGAGAATATTTAGATCCATTTAGCATGGATATGGGATATACTTAGAATATCCCATATCCCGAATACTAGAACCGTAAGTTAAACTTACAATTTTACCATGTGATACTAATAAGCTTTATACCCTAGTGTATTTAACACTAGGTAAAAATAAAAACAAATAACTTGAAAGAATTAATAATTATAAATTTTAGTTATAATTATTATTTTCTTTTGGTTTTTGTTTGTTTACTACAATAGCACGACCTAAATGATAACTACCATTTAGTTTAGTAATTGCATCATCAGCTTCTTCCTCAGTTTTCATTTCAACAAAGCCATAACCACGACTTTTTCCATCGCGATCAAAAATCACTTTAGCTGAAACAACGCCACCTATTGAACTGAATATTTCTAATAGATCGTTATCATTAGCCTTAAAACTTAAAGATGCAACAAATAATTTATTTTTACTTTCTTTAGTATTTTCCATTTTATATTTCCTTAAAATTACAAACAAAACATAAATTTTGTCCACTGAGAGTACATTCACACAAAGTATTTATTACAAATATTCAAAAACGTAAAATACTGTATAGCCCTATTTTTTAGTATCAACACAACAAACTTGCGAAAATTATTCTTACTTAACAGTGAAAGTATATTGTCCCAATTGACAACCCACCTATATGGGATAATTAAAAACTCATCCCTATATATACAGACAACATTATAACATTATTTTTTTTAAAAAACAAAACTTTCCATATTGCATAGCAATATAACTCAACAGCAACCCAAATACATAGTATCAACCATATCAATATGTTAATCTCAATTTATAGCTACTAATTCAGTAAAAATACTAAATTATAGTTTAAAATAATCCCCAACAAATAAAATCTTCTAAATAAAGATTATTAAAAAATATCTACATATAAACTTATTAATTAATTGTTTTATATATTTTAATTAATTAAATTGAGATAAAATAGGAACATCTTTGCACATATTGCATCGCACACCTATTACTCAACAAATTTATGATATAATCCCCAAACTCAAACATTCACAGGACATACAGATGAGTAATCATAAAATCAAATTAACTACTCTAATTTTATCAGGCCTTGGAGCTATAATTGGATCAGGTTGGCTTTTTGGAGCAGCACAAGCAGCAAAAGTTGCAGGTCCAGCATCAATTTTCTCATGGATCATCGGCGCATCAATGGTACTTGTTATCGCTTTGAATTTAGTTGAAATATCGAGTATAGCTCCTATACGCATGGGCAGTATGGGGTATTTTTTACGCTATACACATGGATCTTTTGCAAGCTTTCTTGCAGAGTGGACTATTCTAATTGGGTTTGCCAGCTCAGTTCCCTCTGAAGCTACAGCCTCTACTCAATATCTAAGTGACTGGAATTTTGAATGGGCGCATAATCTTTTTGACCATGCAACCAACTCTCTAACAACCTCAGGAATGATTGTCTCGAGCCTTCTATGTATAGTTTACTTTTTAATCAATTACTATTCCTTAGCATTTTTAGCAAAATCAATCAAAGCACTTACATTTTTTAAAGTAGCAGTACCAATTATTGCAATTGTGAGCTTTATTGCTGTTGGATTTAACCCAAGCAATCTACATATAGTTGGAGACCATAGCTTAGCACCTTATGGAATAAGTGGCATTTTTACTGCAGTTACGACTGCAGGAGTTGTATATGCATTTAATGGATTTCAAGCACCCATAACATTTGCTTCCGAATCAGATAATCCAAAACGTAATCTGCCATTAGCACTTATAGGGTCTATTCTCATAGCAACTCTGCTATATATAGGATTACAAGTTACTTATTTAACTTCAATGCCACAAGATTTACTATTAAAATACGGCTGGCATGGACTTAATTTTTCATCGCCTTTTGCGAGTCTAGCTCTTGCGCTGAATATGAATCTTATTGCAATATTGTTATTTGCAGATGCATTTGTTTCTCCATCAGGTGCGGGCATTATTTATACATCATTAACTGGTAGAGTTATTTGTGGTATGGAAGAACACATGCCTAAAATAGTTGGTAAGCTTGACCCAGTTACAAAATTACCTAGGAATGCACTTATTACAGTATTAATTCTATCATTTATTGCACTTTGGTTATTACCAAGCTGGGATAAATTAGCAGCGGTTATATCAGTTGGATATGTTCTATGCTATGCAACAGTTCCAGTTAGTACATATTCCTTTAGAAAATTATCACCTACTGTACCTCATGATAAAGCAATACGCGTATACGGCATGAAATTACTGTCTCCTCTTGGATTCATTTTGGCTACGTTCATGCTTTATTGGTCTAGATGGCCATTAAACGGCGAAGTAATTTTTATAGTTTTCTTAGGCATTCCTTTATATATGTATTATGCTATCAAATCTAAAGAAAAAATTATGCGCCAAATCCCAAAAACCATTTGGATTATAGCTTATTTAATTTTTGTTGCTCTATACGGTTATATTGGCGGAAAAGACTTTGGTGGATTAGGTATAATTCCAAATCAGTATTGTATAGACCATCTAATACTTGCAGCATGTTCTCTAGTATTTTTTATATGGGGAGTTAGCGTTAGCTATAAAACTGACGAATATATCGATAAAATCGATAACTTTGTTGATGATAAAGCATAGCAGTTCCTAGTCTAGAATTTTATATAAGTTTGTCAAGATATATAAATCTTGACAAATTTTACCATCAAGAATAAGTTAAATTTTATTCTCCATAAACAGTTACCCTAAACTCAGTATATTTTATTTCTAACATCTAAACAAATAATAAGATATTTCTCTTCAATCATATTCTATTTGTGCAATAACAAGTACAACCATACTGATTAAATAAATTTACTATTAATCTATCTAAATCTCCACCAACTTCTTTCATATTGTTTTTTATATTGATACATAGGTATAAATTTATGTCATTTAATAAAAAAAGAGGAGATTCAGTTTACTAATCTTATAAATTATATATAACATTATTAATTTTAAAAGTAATTTTAATAGCAAGCCTAAATTAAAATTTGTAATATAATCATAAAATACATCATCCAAATGGATGATTACTTAATCTTTATAAATAATTCATAATCATGTTCTCAAATATTAATAAATTAAGAACATGAATTTACATACACAACAAAGTTATAATACTTATATCTCATCTAAAAATGCTCAAATAAAGAACTCTACAACCACAAATTCTAACTTTACTTATTTTTGTATTGACCATAATAAAGCAAATAGTACATTATTTTACTCTAAAGGTGATTCCCATATTGATAATAATGGTAAAGCCCAAGATAAATATAGTGAACAGATCGTATGTAGACATCTATCTTATGCATGGCTAATAGATAAAAAATTAGAAAAAACAAACTGGAGAGAGTCATTCAGTTCCATAGATACTATAAAAACACATCCCTATTTATTAAATAATCTTTTCGATACCTGGAGGGTGAAATATAGAGCTGATTATTATGAAATATTTAGCTGTGATACCTTTGGACAAGATTTGTATCATGCTATTCAAGATATAAAAGTATGCCAATCTATATCTATACTTACGTATTCTGAAAATCATCTTATGGCAATTGAAGTAGAATACAAAGATAACCCGAAAAGATATATT
Organism: Neisseriaceae bacterium; assembly: GCA_046336365.1. GTDB lineage: Bacteria > Pseudomonadota > Gammaproteobacteria > Burkholderiales > UBA11063 > Aquella. Next base: position 3,428 of record JBKDHQ010000083.1, on the reverse strand, counting down.
ATTAAGTTCTTTGACCCAAACAAAACTTTATGTAGCAAACGTTTAATATTTGATAACTTAGGTACTTTAAAAAATTTGACAATTAAAGACTTTGTATATAGTCAAGAATTAGTTAGTTTATATCTTCCTAAACATAAAGCAGGTGTTTTGGCAATTTATAATAATATAAATATATTACCAAAATAATCTTCTACAAAAAAATTAAACACAAGATCTAACTTTTATAATAACTCTTATGGTTATAGTGTACAGTTATTTTTTTCTTTAGGTTTCGGATTTAGCAATGTAGAAACTTTAGTAAAGAATTTACTTGAGAATACATCACTTAAACCCGAAGAAAAACTAGAATTGCTTGCGGCAAAAGATGGTAGTGGCAACCCTGGGTTATTTATGGCATTACGAAATGGACATGCCGAAGCAGTAGCAACTTTTACTACTGCTGTTCTTAATGATACAACTCTTGAACCTAAACAAAAAATAGAATTACTTGCGGCAAAAGATTGCGATGGCAACCCTGGGTTATTTATGGCATTACTAGATAGACATGCTCAAACTGTAGCTGATACAGTTCTTGAACCTAAACAAGAATTAGAATTACTTGCGGCGAAAGATGGTGTTGGCAACCCTGGGTTATTCATCGCATTACAAGAAGGAGATACTGAAGATGTAGCTATTTTTAGTATCGCTATTCTTAATGATACAATTCTTGAACGTGAAGAAAAATTAGAATTACTTGCAGCGAAAAATTGTGCTGGCACCCCTGGGTTATTTATGGCATTACAAAATGGACATGCTGATGCTGTAGCTATTTTTACTAGCGCTGTGCTTAATGATACAACTCTTGAACCTAAACAAAAACTAGAATTACTTGCGACGAAAGATAGTGACGGCACACCTGGGTTGTTTATAGCATTACAAAATGGACATACCGAATCTGTAGCAGCTTTTATTATTAAAATTGTTGAAAGTGAATCCCTCACTAATAAGGAAAAATTTAAGCTTCTTATTGCTAAGAATATTAATGGCACACCTGGGTTATTTATGGCATTACAACAAGGGCATGCTGATGCTGTAGAACTTTTTGTTATTATTGTTCTTGAGCACTCAACTTTTCAATCTAAACAAAAATTAGAATTACTTGCGGCTAGAAATAATAAGGATATCTCTGGGCTATTTATGGCATCAAAAAACCAACATTCAAACACTATAGATATCTTTATCAATCTGATCAATAAAGATAAGATACTTACTCCTGAGCAGAAGGAAAAACTTACTACCTGTAAAGATAATAAACCCACACATAGTTTATTACAAGAAAGAATATACAGACAATTTAATAAAACCAACTCTGGATAAGTATATCTTTGATAATGGTATTAACATTGATAGTCAATATTATAAAATGTCCAAAGTAAACCCCAGTCCAAACTTTTTTAAGGTGGTGGATATATATCTTTAACAATTTAGAAAGTGGAAAAGTAACAAGGAGGCATGTTTCCTAATAAAATAATTATTGTAAAAAAAAGAGAACTTTATTAGGAGACATATCATGCCCCTAGATCATATGATCTGTGTGATTAAGGGGTAAATGCTTATAGGAAATATTTTGGTAGAAACTTCTAATAAAATAGATCTACATGTTGATTTTTTAAAGGAAATGTAAGATGAATTCTCTTCAAGGTACTACTAATTCTAGTGTACCTCAATTAAATCAAAGTAATAAACATAACAAATTATCTGATACTTCTAAAGAATCCTATTTTTTTCAGGATGTTAAGTCTGATGAAGGAAGTGACGAAATTACAGTTAATAATAATCTACTAGTTTATCCAGACATACATAGTCATATTTTAAGTCTTTTAGACCAAAAGGATTTGTTAAATAAGAGGTTAGTGAATAGAGCTACAAAGGAATTTATTAATAAGAATATAAATAGGAATTTTTCAATACAATTAAGAAATCTGATGATATAGATGTATTTATAACTTATTTGAAGGATAATAACAATAAAATATTACTCCAGAATCTAGGGTCCCTTTCACTAGATATTGATATTAATTTATCTGCTAAGATTATTGATGGATTCAATCAGTTATTAAATACACTTAGATCTCCATTTACAGGAGTATTTAAGACAGAAACACCTAAATTTGTACAATTAATTGAGCAACTAAAACAATCACCAATAAAAAGCATACATTTAAAGTGTAGAAATATGAGCTTTGATTATTTAAAATATCTTATAAATAGTGGTCTAAGTAGCTTAAAGATGTTAGATCTTAGTCTGAGTAATTTAGGAGAGATTGGTGCAACAGAAATTGTTAATGGAAATTTGGATTTAGATGTGTTGATTCTTAATAGAAAAGATACAGCTGCAGCAGCATTATTTACTAATAAACTTAGTAAAACCTTTTTATATCTTAGCAAGACTTATAAGAATGGTAGCACATATGCTGGAGAATGGCAAGATAACAAATTACATGGCTATGGTACATTTACGTTTTCGGATGGCAACACATACGTTGGTGAATTCAAAGATAACAAATTACATGGGCATGGTAAATGTACGTATACTTCTGGCACCAAATATGTCGGGGAATTCAAAGATAACAGATTACATGGGCATGGAATAGTAACTTATGATGATGGTGGCACATATGACGGGGAATGGCAAGATGGTAAAAAGCATGGGTATGGTACACATACGTTTTTGGATGGCAACACATACGTTTTTGGATGGCAACACATACGTTGGTGAATTCAAAGATGATAAAAGGCATGGGCAGGGAGCAATAACTTATGCTGATGGTGACACATATATTGGGGAATTCAAAGATAATGAAAGGCATGGGCATGGAACAATAACTTATGCTAATGGCAACACATATATTGGGGAATTCAAAGATGGCAAAAGGCATGGGCATGGAACAATAATTTATGCTAATGGCAACACATACATTGGTGAACTCAAAGATGATAAAAAGCATGGGCATGTTAAATGTACGTATACTTCTGGCAACAAATATGTCGGGGAATGGCAAGATGGCAAAAGGCATGGGTATGGTACACATATTTTTGCTAATGGCAACACATACGTTGGAGAATGGCAAGATGCTAAACCGTGGAATGGATTATATGTTTTTGCTGATGGCCAGACCAATAAGTGGAAAGATGGTGTAAAAAAAGAAGCCGTTCATTAACTTCATTATTGAAGAGTTTAGGTGTTAAACTGCTATCTCCTAGAAAGTAAATTAATACATATTGGGGCTGTTGAAAACGGGAAATTTAGAGTCTGTGAGTAATTTTGTGCTTTAGTCTGATATTAGTTAAAATAATGTTAATTAAAAAAGGACTAAAGATGGCAAAGAACCCAAACTTAACTCAAGATAAACTAGACATATTATCACAAATACCAGAGGATGTAATAG
>JBKDHQ010000082.1:0-2263 GCA_046336365.1 Neisseriaceae bacterium | reverse complement strand
TTATAATTTAAACCAGAATATAGAAGTCACAGTTTTTTGCAAAAAAATATATAAGGGTAGCAAGCAGAATGGTGCGTAAACATACGCTAAGAGTTCAAAATAACGACCGTTAAATTTAACCAGGTACATTTCCTGAACTTTTGGGGTTAAATAGCTAGTTTTTGGGTAAAAATACTGGTTCACTTAATCTAAAATAACGTTTAATAATAACTAATGAGTTTTCAGAACCATAAAAATATTATGTATAACAGTCTGACTTAATTAGTAAATTTTCCTTAGCGTGTATTTACGCACCATTCTGCTTGCTACCCTTATAATGTAATGTCTTTTATCTAACTCAGATTAAATTAGAATATAATAAAAAATATACGGCTATATATTATGATGTACTTATAATTTTAATTATATATACAACGGCCAAAAAATAAAAGCAAATTTGGGTATTTTAGCCCATCAATGGCATTCGGTTAAGAATGATGTTCTCTACATATTTAACCATAAACAAAGTTTGGAATCCCTTATTAAATCTAATCTATTTCTTTATTTCAACTTTAATTTAACAATCGCTATTTAACTAATAATACGTGCGCAACTATAGTAGTATATAATTAATTACTTGGGAATCGGTTAAGAAAATGATTTCCCAGTTTCTAATGCCTCTAAATTAAAATTTTATTAAAGAATGGAGTGGTAATATGAAAATTCATTTCTCATCAAAGATGGGTTCTTATAAATTATTTGGGTTTATAATAACATGTTTAACAATAAATGTTTGTATGGCATCCAAGAAGCAATTGGTTTCATCTATTGCTGAGCCAACAGCATATGAACCTATTATTTATTCAGGTATAAACTATAAATTTAACAATCCAGATCAAATTGCTATAGATTCAAACGATAATGTTTGGGTTGGTAATTCTGATCCTAATAAGCGTATTTATTTAGTCAAAATCCCAAAAAATGCACCCACACAACCTGAGCATTATGCTTCGAAATTATCAGGCTTTTCTCAAGAAATAACTGTGGACTATAAAAATAATATTTGGCTTGCTAACATAGGCGATATGTATGCAGGGGCTGCTGTGGAAGAGTTTCCCGTTAATAACCCTAATAACCCAATAGTATATACAGAAGCAAAATATAATTTTTCAAGTAATTATGGGATTGCCTCTGACCGTACGGGAAATATTTGGGTAAGCTCCCAAAGCCTTACAGCATCTCCTGGCAGTATAACAGAAATTCCTATTAACAATCCAAATGAACCTATTATATACTTAGGTGAAAAGTATCACTTTGATCAGCCATTAGCTATTACTTCCGACCCTCAAGGAAATATTTGGGTTGCTAATCAAGGTTACTTTGGAGATGCTAGTATAATAAAATTTCCCGCTACTAACCCTAATAACCCCATAATATATTCTGGATCTAAATATGGCATTGAACTTCCTACGTCAATTATATCTGATTCAAAGGGAAATATATGGTTTTCTAGCTTAAGTAATGCTACTGTAACAGAAATCCCTGTTAACAATCCAGATGAACCTATTATTTATTCTGTCCCTTATGAAACTTATAAGATGACTGCGGATAATGAAGATAATATCTGGATGACAACTCAACAGAGTCAAATTTTTGAAATTCCTGCTACAAAACCTAATACCGTGGTTACTTATTCTGGTGAAAAATATGGATTTGGCAATACCTTGGGAATTAAAGCAGATTCACAAGGCAATATATGGGTTGTAAATGGTGTTGATAATACTATAACTGAGCTAAAAAAGATTAATACCGTTAAATAATAATTTATAGTTTTGTTATCATGTAATTGCTTGTTATTTATACAATAACAAGCAATTAACCCGAAATAAAATTCAAGTATTAATCCAATAAATTTAGACAGCACTTTTATAATTTCTTAGACTGACACCTTCGCTCTTACCCATTTATTCTTTGGAATATGAGATATCTTGAGGTAACTTCTATTTGGTCTAACCTTTTGTCTAACTCTTGCAATAGATTCCAGTATGCTCTGTATATAAGAACTAATTACTTCTTTCTGAGCAATAAATAAATTTTCTAAATGTTGCCCCATAACTAAGATGCTATTTTTAAAGTTTATTACTATGAAACCTCTGCACATTAAGAGCGAATATGTGGTATAATAACATATTGATATATATGAATATATTGTGTTTTTGCAGAGGTTGAGATGTCGTTTTTAAATTATGCCCTAGATCAAATGATAGATTCGGATAATCTCCTG
>JBKDHQ010000081.1:0-7816 GCA_046336365.1 Neisseriaceae bacterium | reverse complement strand
AAAATGACCTAAATCATAGACCTAGAAAAGCTCTAAATTTTAAAACACCTAATGAGGTTATTGCTAAATATTTACAACGTATTTCATGTAATCTAGCACGCAACAAAAATTCCTCTGTTGCTTTTCATGATTGAATGGGCCATAAACTCCCCAAATTTATAACCATACCCTTAGAAAAATGATTTATTATTCATACTAGAATCAAATAAATTGCCTATTATTTAATTGCACAATATTTGAGTTAATATTGTTTTTGGTACAAAAATATGAACATAGCTTTTACATCAAATATAAAGCGCATGGTGCGTACTATAGAAAAATTATCTGAAAATGATCTGGCGAATTTAAAAAATTATGCTAATCACTTACATTGTTTTATTAGTCAACTTCGTGATATAAAATGTAGTGACTTTGATATTATACTTTTTTTAATTGGCGATGCATCATTAAAAGATTGTGTGATTAATGCAGGTATAACAGATAAAAATCTTAGGAAGGATGCTGTAGAAATTTTAAAAAGTTATGTAAAACATAATGTTTTGAGAGAAGAGCCGAGAGTGTTTGGTATCATTGATTATTATATTGATAAAAAATTAGCAAAAACACTAAAGCCCATCCTAAAAGGTGGTGTTGAAATCTGTGGCTATAAGTTTGAAAAAGGTGATAAAACAACAAATAAATTAAATTTACTATTAAAAGTACTTGAATTTGCTTTAGATGCTCAGTCATTAAAGGAAATTAAAGTTGATCAGATTTATGAATATAGTGATATTAATCTCAGCATATTGCATACAAATATGGCATCTAGAAATCTTGAACATGAAAAAGGCAAAAGTGAAGTTGCTAAAACCTCTCGATCTAGCTACCTTATAGATGATAATGATTCGGGTAGTTTTGAGGAGGTTGACCGAGGTTTTTTACCCGAAGAAGAAATTCAACGTCAACAAGAAGAAGCTAAAAAAATAGATAAACAAATAAAATTTGGACAATTAGACTTATTTCATGTAGATTATATAATCAAGTATGGTATTAGTTATAGTATGTTTTGCCTTATTGTAGAAGATGACCCAAACCTGGATGAGCAGAAATCCCGTATTTATATATATCATAATAAACAGCTTATAATACATGATATGATAAAAAAAACTGAGCAGCTACAGAAAATATTAAATATTTATACTCAACAAAACTATGGAAATTCAACTGAAACTGTAATATTAATACCGTACGTAATTACTGAAAGAGGCAGCTTTCGTGAAGACCATGCGGTGCTAATAGCCATCTATCAAAATGAGGTATACTTATTTGATCCAAAGAAGAATCCTGATGATACCAAACAAGTCAAAACAGAGCGTAGATATGGAGTTGGCTGGCAAAGCATGACAAATGCTAAAGATTGTGGTCGCTATACTGCAAAAATGGCAATTATGTTTTATGAGAATTTTTTACATGGAGAAAAAAATTTTAGGGAAATGTATGATTTCCTTAAGCAATCCAAAATAGACTTAGAAAAATTACAAAAGGAAGATTACGCTATTTTAAAAGATATTTATAAATAATAATTACGTAACATTAGGAGTAATTTAGGTCAAAAGTCGTTAATTTCTATGTATTAATAAAGATTTTTATAGTTTTAGGAAGTATAAATTAAAAATTCATACTAGTATATGTCTAATTGTGATAAAATTCCTACTTAATTTGAACTATTTACTTTAATCAAATTAAGCATGATCAAACAGAACACTCTAAAATCCAACCAGTACAATATCGGAATAAACATTCTAAATCTATTTCTATTTTCATTTATTTTTGTATTTAACTCACCCTATAAGGTGAGTTTTTTTATAGGTATTTACGCATATGAACACATCTGAGTTAATTTTGGCTTTATACGAAAATCATATGATTAAATTTGGGGAATTTACCCTTAAATCTGGGCATACTACTTATGTTTATGCAGATATTAGAACTGCTATTTCATATCCACGAATATATAAGACAATTTGTGATATGTTTTATCAACAGATGGATGGGTTGGATTATGATTTTATTTGCGGTGTACCGTATTCAGCCCTTACTTTCGCAAGCAGTATAGCGTATATACATAACATACCAATGTTATTAAAACGTAAAGAGGCTAAAAGTTATGGTACTAAAAAAATGCTAGAGGGGATGTATAAAAAGGACCAAAAGGTACTCATAATTGAAGACGTGATCACTTCAGGTGAAAGTATTATCGAAACTACTGGAATTTTGGAAGATCATGATCTGGTGGTAAAAGATATATGTATTCTAATTGAGCGTAACCAGGGTGGGTTAGAAATTTTAAAAGGATTGGGATATAATGTACGATGTATTATGGATATAAAAAATATAATCGAGGTATTGCATGCAAATAATAAGATTAGTTTAGCAGACAAGGCTAAAGCACTAAACAGTCTAGTTCCGATAAAAGGTAATTTTATATATGAATAATAATCACATTAAACCAGCAGTCTTGGTTCTAGAAAATGGTGCAAGATTTGATGGTTATGCGCCAGTTTGGCAGAAAGAAACTACATTTGGAGAGGTGGTTTTTAATACCGGTATGACTGGGTATGAAGAAACTTTAACTGATCCATCTTATAGTGGACAGATATTAACTTTTACTTTCCCAATCATTGGTAATTATGGTGTTAGTGATGGTATTAAGTGGGAATCATCAAAGATTCACGTCAAAGGCATGATTTGCCAAACCATTTATAATACACCTAACCACTATCTTAATATAAAGCCATTTCTAAATTGGTTAGAACAAGAGAAAGTGCCAGTTATATTTGGTATCGATACTCGCGAGTTAACAAAAGTAATACGCAAACATGGTGTGATTAGTGGAGCTTTTGTTTTTAATAATGAAGTTATACCTACTGAATTTCCTAATAGTATGGAGATTGATTGGGTAGAGCAGGTAACCGCAAAGGAAATCAAAACTCATGGTAAAGGAAAATATAAGATAATTTTAATTGATTGTGGGAGTAAAGAAAACATTTTACGCAACTTATTAAAATTTGATACTCAAGTTAAAATTGTTCCATTTGACTACGACTATACCAATGAAGAGTATGATGGTATATTTTTATCCAATGGCCCAGGAGATCCTAAAAAATGTATTAAAACTATTGAAATATTAAAAAAGGCACTAGCTAAAACTAAGCCTATTTACGGTATTTGTTTGGGTTCTCAACTTATGGCCCTTGCAATCGGTGCACAAACTTATAAATTAAAATTTGGCCATCGCGGGCAAAATCAACCGTGTATGGATTTGATTAATTCAAAATGTTATTTAACTAGTCAAAATCATGGTTATGCAGTTGATGAAAAAGCTATACCTAGTGACTGGCTGGTTAGTTATAGAAATATAAATGATGGAACAATTGCTGGTATTATGCATAAAAACAAACCATTTAAATCGGTGCAATTTCATCCAGAAGCAGCTCCTGGACCACATGATACATTTTATTTCTTTGAACAATTTATAAAAGATGTTAGCGAGGGTAAGAAATGATTAAGAATGTACTGGTTTTAGGTTCAGGTGGGCTTAGGGTAGGGCAAGCTGGAGAGTTTGATTATTCTGGTTCTCAGGCAATAAAAGCATTCAAAGAAGAAGGGATAAAAACAGTATTGGTAAACCCAAATATTGCAACAGTACAGACTGATAAATCAATGGCTGATGAAATATACTTTGTACCATTAGAGGCAAAATATGTAACTGATATTATAGAGAGAGAAAATATTGATGCAGTTGCTTTAGGTTTTGGTGGGCAAACTGCACTTAACTTAGGTTTAGAATTACATAAATTAGGAGTATTAGACAAATATAATGTTGTAGTATTAGGTTCTTCTGTTGCAACCATTGATGCAACAGAAGATAGAGGAATATTTCGCGATACTTTAAATGCTAATGGAGTAAAGACTCCGATTAGTAAATTGGCAACTAATGTGGATGAAGCAGTTGAGCATGCAAAAAATATTGGTTATCCAGTAATGATTCGTTCTGGTTTCTCGCTTGGTGGATTGGGTTCTAGTAGAGTTGATAGTGAAACTGAACTATATGAAAAAGCCGCGTTAGCTTTATCAGGAGCACCGCAAGTGTTGGTTGAGGAGTATTTGGTTGGTTGGAAAGAATTTGAGTATGAGATTGTTCGTGACATAGAAGGCAATTGTTTGACGATATGTAATATGGAAAACTTAGATCCAATGGGAATTCATACTGGTGAAAGTATAGTTGTTGCTCCAGCGCAGACATTAAACAATTATGAACATCAAATGTTACGTGATATATCTTTGAAATGTGCAAAATTATTTAATATTATTGGTGAGTGTAACATACAGTTTTCAGTAGATCCCATTAATGGAGATTACCGAGTAATAGAAATGAACCCGCGTCTATCGCGTTCAAGCGCATTAGCATCAAAAGCGACTGGTTATCCATTAGCATTCATAGCAGCAAAACTCTGTCTAGGGTATAAGTTATATGAGCTTAAAAATCAGGTTACCAAAAAAACTACTGCTTTTTTTGAACCAGCGTTAGACTATGTGGTAGTAAAGATTCCTCGTTGGGATACTCATAAGTTAGAGCTAGCTGAACGAACCATCGGTACTGAAATGAAAAGTGTTGGAGAAGCAATGGGAATTGGTAGAACATTTCCTGAAGCTTTACAAAAAGCTGTACAAATGCTAAATATAGGAGCTTCAAGTTTATATGATTATCCATGGAGTATTGATGATATTGAGCATGAAATTGAATTTGCTACAGATCGGCGTATTTTTGCACTATTTCAATGGTTTAAAGATGGTGGAAATTTAGAAAAGGCACATGATTTATCTAAAATTGACTATTGGTTTTTAACACAAATTCAGGAAATATCGTTATTTACTAACGATCTTGCTGATGATGAACTAAATGAAAATAATTTAATTCGAGCTAAGCAATTAGGTTTTAGTGATATAACTATTGCAAAGATTAAAGGTAACACAGAAAATAAAATTAGGAAAATGAGGCTTGATTATAAAATTATTCCAAAAATTAAACAGATTGATACGTTAGCTGGTGAATTTGAATCAGAAACTAACTATTTATACACTACATACCATGCCGATACTCACGATATTGAGCCATCTAAAAATAATTTATGTATAATTGGTTCTGGTCCATATTCTATAGGTTCATCAGTTGAGTTTGACTGGTGTACTGTAAATTTAGCTAGACAGTTTAGGAAGCATGGTAAAGAAGTCATCGTTATTAATTCAAATCCAGAAACTGTATCTACAGATTATGATGAATCTGATCGCTTATATTTTGAACCATTAACTTTGGAGCGTGTGCAAGATATTCTGGATTTTGAGCACCCCGCTGGAGTTTGTGTAAGTGTTGGGGGGCAGATTGCAAATAATCTGGCATTATCTTTATATAAAGAGAAATACCCAATACTTGGAACTTCACCAGAAAATATTGATATGGCTGAAAATCGTGAAACATTTTCAAAATTATTAAATCGTGAAGGTATTGATCAGCCACGATGGATAAAAGCTAGTCAATTAGATGAAGTAAGAGCATTTATTGCAGATGTAGGACTACCAGTACTAATTAGACCATCTTATGTCTTATCTGGTAGCGCTATGAAAGTAATATTTAATGAAAAAATGCTTGAAGAATATTTGAAAGAAGCTTTTCTAATTTCAAAAGATCATCCGGTTGTAATTTCAGAGTTTATTGAAAATGCTAAAGAACTTGAAATTGATGGTGTAGCTTATGAAGGGCAAATTATTATTTATTCTGTTAGTGAGCATGTTGAAAATGCTGGTGTTCACTCAGGGGATGCTACCATTATATTTCCACCAGAACGACTATATTTGAAAACTGTTTTAAAATCCAAAGGAATTGCAGATAAGATTGTTGCGGGCTTAAAGATTAGTGGGCCATTTAACATGCAATTTATTGCTAAACACAATGAATTAAAAGTAATTGAATGTAATGTGCGTGCTTCACGTTCATTTCCATTTATTTCTAAAGTTACAGGCCATGATTATATTGAAATTACTGCGCAAGTGTTATTGAATAATCCACCAAAAACTAAGTTTAATACACTAGAAACTAAATTTATTGGAGTAAAATCCCCAGTATTTTCGTATAGCAGGTTTAAGGGATCTGATCCTGTTGCTCATGTTGAGATGTCATCAACTGGTGAGGTGGCGTGTATTGGCTATGATACTTTGGAGACATTTTATCTATCCTGGCTTGCAACTGGGGTTAGACTTAATGGAAAAAGGATACTTTTAAGTGTACATGACAAATATAAGGATAAATTAATACCAGTTATTCGTTCTTTACATGATAATGGATGGAGCTTTACTTCAACTGAAGGAACGCATGATTTTTTGGTTGGGCATGGTATTCAATCTTGTTGTGTATTTAAAGTATCGGATAAGATTGAACCGAATATTCAGGATATCGTGAGTAAGAAAGAAGTGGACTTAATCATTAACCTTCCATGTGATGCATTTAGTGCTAGTGTTGATGCAGATGGTTTTGCTATTCGTCGTCTTGCAATTGATTATCATATCCCTTTAATAACTAATTTTCAATTAACTGAAATGCTATTAGAAAGTCTAGTTTTATATTATGAGAAACATACTAAGGTAATGTCATACAATGAGTTTCTGGTTGGAAAGAAATAGGGATTTGATGATTATAGATATTGATATAGCTTAAAGGATAATGTTTATGGAAAGCTTGATTTCGATTAATGATTTAACTAAAGATCAAATATTAGAAGTATTAGATTTAGCCAATAAGTTTAAAAATGGTTATAAAAGTAATATACTAGAAGGTAAGGTGATTGCTTCATGTTTTTTTGAAGCCTCAACTCGTACCCGATTATCGTTTGAATCAGCTATTTGTTATCTAGGAGGAAAGGTAATTGGATTTTCTGAGGCTACTAATACCTCCCTTGGGGCAAAAGGCGAAAGCTTAGTCGATACTTTGAAAATCATTGATGGCTATGCTGATTGCTTGGTTATACGACACCCTTTAGATGGAGCGGCTAGACTTGCTGATGAAATTTGTCGAAACCCAGTAATTAATGCAGGGGATGGTGCTAACCAACATCCAACCCAAACACTATTAGACTTATTTACTATTTTAGATACTCAAGGTAGTTTAGATAATATACATATAGGGCTAATGGGCGATTTAAAGCATAGTCGCACCATCCACTCTTTACTGCATACCGCAAAATTTTTTAATATGAAATTGTATTTCATTGCGCCAAAGGCTTTAAGAATGAATGATGATCAATTGTTTATGTTGAAGCAATATGGGGTACAGTATTCATTTCATATGAATGCTGAAGAAGTTATTGATAAATTGGATTGCTTATATTTAACTAGATTACAGAAAGAAAGATTTACTGATGTAGTGCTAGATAGCTATAAGATTACTATGGATACATTAAACCAAGCAAAACCTAATCTCAAAATAATGCATCCACTGCCTCGTCAAGATGAATTACCTATTGAAATAGATAGTACACCGTATGTACACTATTTCCAACAAGCAAAAAATGGAGTATATGTTAGAAAGGCTATTCTAAGTAGTATTTTTAACAATAAATAAGGTAATACAGTTTTCATATTGTGAAACCTCTGCACATTAAGAGCGAATATGTGGTATAATAAAATATTGATATATATGAATATATTGTGTTTTTGCAGAGGTTGAGATGTCGTTTTTAAATTATGCCCTAGATCAAATGATAGATTCGGATAATCTCCTGGT
>JBKDHQ010000080.1:0-11089 GCA_046336365.1 Neisseriaceae bacterium | reverse complement strand
TGTAACACCTATAGCTACAGGTTCAACAACTATCCGTGCTACTTTCTATAATCTTTCTGGAAATTCTGTATTAAATGTAGTTCCAGGAACCCTCTCTTCTATACAAATTCAGTTATCGATACCTCAAGCTAATGAATTCATTTTACTCGGAACAAAACAACAACTTATTGCAACAGGAACCTTCTCTGATGGAACTACTGAAGATCTTACAATGTCACTAAACTGGTCTTCTTCTAATTCTGAAATTGCTATAGTAAGTAATATGATAGACGACAAGGGACTTGTAACTGCAAGTTCTGTAGGATCACTTACTATTAGCTGTAACACCAATGAAACACTATTAGGTGCATCTATCTCAACATCTATTGTAATTATCGTAGTTGACTCTGAAGTTAAGTCAATCGAAATTAACCCTTCAAATGCATCTATTCCACTTGGGACAACGCAGCAATTTAGTGCTATAGCAATCCTCGAAAATGGTAGCCATCAAGATATCAGTCAATCTGTAGACTGGTCAAGTTCTATTGCTGAAATTAATAATAACGGATTATTTTCTGCTACCACTGTAGGTAGTTGCACAATAAGTGCTAGTTTTGGAGATTTATCAGGTTCTACTAATATTAATGTAACTAATGCTATATTAAAATCTATTGCAATTACTCCTGCTAATCAAGAGATACCTGAGGGTCTTACTCAACATTTTACTGCTACAGGTACATATTCAGATGGTACTACTAGTGATATCACCAATGATGTTACTTGGATTTCTTCAAATACTGATGTTATCTTTATTAGCAATGCTTCTGGTAGTAATGGCTTAGCTTCAACCATTTCTATTGGATCTGCAACTATAAGTGCCACCTTAAATAGTGTAACTAGTACTGGTGGTACTGTAATTGTAACTAATGCTATATTACAATCTATTGAAACTACCCCTGCTAATCCTACTATATCAAAAGGTCTTACTCAACAGTTCAATGCTACAGGTACATATTCAGATGGTACTACACAAAATATTACTAGCTCAGTTATTTGGGATTCTTCAAATACTACAGTTATCAGTGTAGGCAATACGACATTTGATAAAGGTTTTGGAATTGCTAGAGAATCTGGGACTGCTATTATCAAGGCTAGTTTAGGCAGTATATCAAGTAGTGATAACTTTATAACTGTAAATTTAAATAATCAATGGATATGGCTCAGCGGTTCAAGCACTATAAATCAAAATGGCAATTATGGTACCAAAGGTGTCGCTAATGAAAACAATCTACCAAGTGCTAGACGTCAAGCTATATCATGGGTAGACAACTCAGGAAATCTACTGCTATTTGGGGGATATGGCCTTCCATCAAATTATTTCAATGATTTATGGAAATATGATATCTCTCAAGGTCAGTGGGTATGGCTGAGTGGTTCAAGCAATGGAAATCAAAAGGGTAATTATGGTACCAAAGGTGTCGCTACTGCAAGTAATGTACCAGGTGCTAGACATGATTCTGTATCATGGGTAGACAGCTCAGGAAATTTACTGCTATTTGGGGGGTATGGTTATCATGAATTAAGTTCAGGATTTTTGAATGATTTATGGAAATATGACATCTCTCAAGGTCAGTGGGTATGGGTTAGCGGTTCAAATACTGGAAACCAAAAGGGTAATTATGGTATTAAAGGGATTGCTTCTGATAGCAATGTACCGGGCGCTAGAATGGATTCTGTATCATGGGTAGACAACTCAGGAAACTTGCTGCTATTTGGGGGATATGGTTATGATGAATCAAATCGTACAGTATCTTTGAATGATTTATGGAAATACGATATCTCTAAAAGTCAGTGGGTATGGGTTAGCGGTTCAAATACTGGAAACCAAAAGGGTAATTATGGTATTAAAGGTATTGCTGCTGATAGCAATGTACCGGGTGCTAGAGCTCACAGTTTATCATGGGTAGACAACGCAGGAAACTTACTGCTATTTGGGGGATATGGTTATGATGAATCAAATAGTTTAGGATATTTGAATGATTTATGGAAATATGATACCTCTCAAGGTAAGTGGGTATGGGTTAGCGGTTCAAATACTCGAAACCAAAAGGGTAATTATGGTATTAAAGGTGTTGCTGCTGATAGCAATGTACCAGGTGCTAGAGGTTACAGTGTATCATGGTTAGACAAATCAGGAAACTTGCTGTTATTTGGGGGGCACAGTTATGATGAATCAAATCGTATAGAATATTTGAATGATTTATGGAAATATGATACCTCTCAAGGTCAGTGGATATGGCTGAGTGGTTCAAGCACTGGAAACCAAAAGGGTAATTATGGTACCAAAGGTATTGCTGCTGAAAGCAATGTACCAGGTGCTAGATTTGGTGATATATCATGGATAGACAACTCAGGAAACTTACTGCTATTTGGGGGACAGGGTTATGATGAATCAAATAGTATAGGACATTTGAATGATCTATGGAAATATAATTATAATCACTAGCATGAATATTACCAACACTGATAAAAATGTAGGGACCATTTGCATGCGAAGTGCACCACCATATTTTCATAATTATGATGAAATATACAATGTTTAAGGTAAGCCTTTATTAAACATGTTGTTTCTTAATACCTGACATTTTTAAAAGATCTACTTGCTTTTTGTCAGGTATTAAGCAAGTTAATGCCAAAATAAAAATATTAAAATATAATTAATAATTTATGAAAAATTTATAAAAAACTAGAAATTTTTACCACGTTTTTTAATATATTCAAGTGCTCTTAACTGTGCTATAGCAATCTCAAGTGCAGCTTGAGCTTTGGCAACTTCATAGGTAGATGAAGAGGTATCGGCATGTTTAAGTCTATTCAATGCAAGATTCTTCTGTTCTATTAATTTTTGTTCATCTAATTCATCAGTACGTTCAACAATATCGGCCATAACAAGAACATTATTATCACATACTTCTATAAAACCGCCAGATAAAGCAAAAACTTTTTGATTGTCCTGATTAGGTGCTTTTATTCTCAAAACACCTGGTTTCAATTTACTAATTAATGGAATATGATTAGGGAAAATTCCAATTTCCCCATCAAACGCATTAATAATCAAGAACTCTGCTTCACCTGCAAAAACTCTTGATTCAGCATCTACTATATCAACATGCATTAATCCAGCCATTATATATGCTCCTATAAATTTTTGGCTGCAGCAATAGCTTCTTCTATAGTGCCTACCATATAGAAAGTTTGCTCAGGTAAATGGTCACAATCACCATCTAAAATAGCTTTAAATCCGCGAATAGTATCTTTTAATGATACATATTTACCTGGAGAACCTGTAAACACCTCTGCAACGAAAAATGGCTGGGATAAAAATCTTTGTATTTTTCTTGCTCTTGCAACAGTTAGCTTATCTTCAGCAGACAATTCATCCATACCAAGAATTGCAATAATATCACGAAGTTCTTTATATTTTTGTAATGTTGCCTGAACTCCACGAGCAACATTATAATGCTCGTCACCCACTACCAAAGGATCTAATTGACGCGATGATGAATCAAGTGGATCAACTGCAGGATAAATACCTAACGCAGCTATATCACGGCTTAATACCACTGTAGCATCTAAATGGGCAAATGTAGTTGCAGGAGAAGGGTCGGTTAAATCATCTGCAGGGACATATACTGCCTGAATTGAAGTAATCGATCCATCTTTTGTTGAAGCAACACGCTCTTGGAACCTTCCCATTTCATCAGCCAAAGTTGGTTGATAACCAACCGCTGATGGCATGCGCCCTAATAGAGCTGATACTTCAGTACCCGCAAGTGTATAACGATAAATATTATCAACAAACAATAACACATCCCTACCTTCATCACGGAATTTTTCAGCAATGGTAAGGCCAGTTAAAGCAACACGCAGACGATTTCCAGGTGGTTCATTCATCTGTCCATAAACTAAAGACACTTTATCCAATACGTTAGATTCTTTCATTTCATGGTAAAAGTCGTTACCCTCACGAGTACGCTCACCAACCCCAGTAAATACTGAATATCCACTATGCTCAATTGCAATATTACGGATTAATTCCATCATATTTACTGTTTTACCTACCCCAGCACCACCAAATAAACCTACTTTACCACCTTTAGCAAATGGGCAAAGTAAGTCAATAACTTTAATACCAGTTTCTAATACTTCTGTTGTTTGAGAAATTTCATCAAATTTCGGTGCACTTTGATGTATAGAACGTTTTTCTTCAGCAGAAATTGGCCCTGCTTCATCAATAGGTGCACCTAAAACGTTCATAATCCGCCCTAAAGTTTCTTTACCTACAGGAACACAAATAGGGTTTCCAGTATTAACAATGGCTAATCCTCTTTTTAAACCATCTGAACTACCCATTGCAATTGCACGAACTATTCCATCCCCAAGCTGTTGTTGTACCTCTAAAACCAGGTCACCTCCAGAGTGTAAAATAAGCGCATCATAGATTTTTGGTACAGCGTTATGCGGAAATTCCACATCTACCACTGCCCCAATAACTTGAATTATTTTTCCTTGAGTCATTTTGTATTCCTACTAAGTTATATTTAAACTGCCGAGCTACCAGCAACAATTTCAGCCAATTCTTTAGTAATAGCAGCCTGACGTGATTTATTATAAGCAAGTTTAAGCTGACTAATTGCATCACCTGCATTATCTGTTGCTGCTTTCATTGCAACCATGCGAGCAGCCTGCTCTGATGCCATATTATCTGCAACACACTGATAAATAACAGATTCTATATATCTACGAATTAACCCTTCTAATACCAAAGTAGCATCAGGTTCATATAAATAATCTCTGACTGCACCAGTAAACACGAAATGTTCATCAGCAATAGGCATTAATCTTTCACAAACAGCTTGTTGTTTCATTGTATTAATAAATTGGGAATAAATTACGTATACTTCATCTATTTCACCATTATAAAATTTATTTAATACTCCAGATAAAGGCCCTACCAATTTCTCCATCTGAGGAATATCACCAATTCCAACGGCAGAACCAGAAATTTCCATACCAAGTCTACTTACAACATTTAGCCCCTTATGTCCTATTGCACATACTTCAATATTAATTTCTGCTTTTTCTAAAGCATGGATTTTTTCATAAAATACCTTTAACGTATTAGTATTTAATCCACCACATAAACCTTTATCAGTAGTAATTAAAATAACTCCTGCCTTTTTAATTATACTTGGTTTACGTAAAAAAGAAGTAGAATTTCTTGTATAAGAACCAATTTTGGTTAAATTAGCTATTACCCTACGGATATTTTCAGCATATGGTCTAGCACAGCGCATCTTCTCCTGAGTTTTCCTCATTTTCGAAGTAGCAACCATCTGCATTGCACGTGTAATTTTTTGGGTATTTTGTACACTTTTTATCTTTGAACGTATCTCTTTTCCAGCAGACATCCAATATTCCTTATTTATGCAATAAAAATGGTTCTAAACTCATTCATAGAATTTTTTATTAATTCCTCATCATCTTTAGACATTTCACCACTTTCATTAATGCTAGTTATTACTTGTGGTGCATTAGATTTGATAAAAGATAGTAGTCCCATTTCAAAATCCAATACTCTATTTAATGGTATTTCTTTGAAATATCCATTATTTACTGAATAAAGCACAATCGCAATTTCAGCAACAGATAATGGCATATATTGCTTTTGTTTCATAACCTCTGTAACTATTTGACCATGTGCCAATTGATTACGAGTAACTTCATCTAGGTCAGATGCAAACTGGGCAAAAGCCGCTAACTCACGATATTGAGCATGGGCAATACGTATACTTCCTGCAAGCTTTTTAATTACTTTTGTTTGAGCTGCACCACCAACACGAGATACTGATATTCCAGGGTTAATTGCTGGACGTATTCCAGAATTAAATAAATCTGTTTCTAAAAAGATTTGCCCATCTGTAATCGAAATAACGTTTGTTGGCACAAATGCTGATACATCCCCTGCCTGAGTTTCAATAATTGGCAATGCAGTTAATGAACCAGTTTTACCTTTAACTTCACCATTAGTAAATTTTTCAACATAATCTTCATTAACTCGCGCGGCTCTTTCTAATAGACGAGAATGTAAATAAAATACATCTCCTGGATAAGCTTCACGACCTGGTGGACGACGAAGTAATAGAGATATCTGGCGATATGCTACCGCTTGTTTAGATAAATCATCATATATGATTAGTGCATCTTCACCACGATCTCTAAAATATTCACCCATTGAACACCCTGAATACGGAGCTATATATTGTAACGCAGCCGACTCTGAAGCTGATGCTGCTACTACTATTGTATGTCCCATAGCTTGATGCTCTTCTAGTTTGCGTACAACATTGGCAATTGAAGAAGCTTTTTGGCCAATAGCTACATATATACAAGTAACACCAGTGCCTTTTTGATTAATAATTGTGTCAATAGCAACGGCTGTTTTTCCAGTTTGTCTATCACCGATAATTAGCTCACGCTGCCCTCTTCCAATTGGTACCATAGAATCAATTGCTTTTATTCCCGTTTGTAAGGGCTGGCTAACTGATTTACGAGCAATTACACCTGGAGCAACCTTTTCAATAGGTGAAGTTAATTCTGCATCTATTAACCCTTTTCCATCGATAGGTTGACCTAAAGCATTTACTACCCTACCAATCAGCTCTTTTCCAACAGGAACTTCCAGGATTCTTCCAGTACAAAATACCTCATCCCCTTCTTTTATACTTTCATAATTTCCTAGAATTATAGCACCAATAGAGTCTCGCTCAAGATTCATTGCCATACCATAAATATTATCAGGAAATAATATCATTTCCCCTTGCATAACATCTGTTAAACCAAAAATTCGAACAATTCCATCTGCAACAGAAACTACGACGCCTTTTGTCCGATATTCACTTTCTACTTGCATTCCTTGAATTTTTGATTTTATAATATCACTAATTTCAGACGGATTTAAGTGCACGCATTCCTCCTATCTTTTAAGTTGCATAGCCATTTTACTTAGGCTACCCTGAATAGATGCATCAATAACAATATCATCTACAATAATTTTAATACCACCAATCAACTCAGAGTTAATTTTTACATCAGCATTAACTTTCTTATTAAATCGATTGGATAAAATATTCTCTATTTGTTCTATATCTTGATCTTTGATTGGAAACGCTGATTCAATAACAGCTGTTGCAATCTTAGCATCATCTTCAAACATTTTTTCAAATAAAGTAAAGATTTCTGGTAAGACACTAAATCTATTGTTGAAATGCAACAAATCCAAAAAATTCTTGATATTTTTATCTGATGTTCCTAAAATACTCATCAATATTTCTGTAACTTTTTCAGATGTAATTTTTGGATTACCCATAATATCAATAAAATCTGGAGTTTGTGAAATTTTACAAAGATTATTTAAAATAGATAACCACTCCTCTATCTTACCATCAGACTTAGCTATTTCAAATAATGCACTAGCATATGGATAAGCTATATTATCATTTGCCATTTATGCTTATAACTCCAATTTTAAATTAGCCAAAATTGCTTCATGACGCTCTAAATTAATTTCAGCTTTAAGAATTTGCTCTGCACCAGATATAACTAAATCCGAAACTTTGGTACGTAACTCTTCTCGAGCCTTCAAAAACTCTTGCTCAATTTGAGCTTTAGCATCATCTAGAATTCTAGCACTTTCTTTATTTGCATTTTCTTTAGCTTCTGCAACTATCTGATTTGCACGTTTTTCTGCATTTGACATTATCTCTGTTGCACGAAGCTGTACATGCTTTAATTCTTCTGCCACTTTAAGTTCAACCTCGAGTAGCTCAGCTTTCCCTTTTTCAGCAGCAGCTAAACCTTCCGCAATTTTCCCTGCACGCTCTTCCAACATCTTATTTATTGGCGGCCATACAAATTTCATTGTGAACCATACTAATATTGCAAATGTGATCATTTGCCCTATAATGGTTAAATTAATATCCACGTATCTCTCCTCACAAACAGTTTAATTCACCTAATATTTAATGTGCAACTGTTTTGATTAAATTAATAGCTTGAGACATTAACGGATTATTAAATATAAATAATAATGCTATACCAACCCCAATCATGGATATTGCATCAAGTAATGCCGCAATAATAAAAAGTTTGGTTTGCAACATAGAAACAAGCTCTGGCTGTCTTGCAGCTGACTCTAAAAATTTTCCGCCTAAAATCGCAAAACCAATTGCAGTACCCAATGCTCCAAGACCAATCATAATTGCAGCAGCAATAGCCGTTAGCCCTGATACATTTGAAACGATAGCTTCCATATAAAACTCCATAAAACAAAAAGATAAAATTTAAATAAAATTTTTAGTGTGCTTCAGTTGCTAAACTCAAATAAACAATTGTCAACACCATAAAAACATATGCTTGTAAGGTAATAATCAGTATGTGGAAAATTGCCCACGGTACTCCAAGTAACCATTGTACACTCCACGGTAGTAAAGCAATTAATATAAAAATCAACTCTCCTGCATACATATTACCAAATAACCGCAATGATAGAGAAATCGGTTTTGCAACCAATTCAACCATCTGAAATATAAAATTTATTGGGGCAAATGCTAATCCAAAAGGTGCACTAAATAATTCTTTCCCCCACCCCAAAAGCCCTTTGGACTTTATTGAATAAAAAATTATAAGAAATAAAACAGAAATTGACATAGCAAATGTAGCGTTCACATCAGCCGAAGGAACAATTCTCCATTTAAAACTTTCATGATCTGATTTTGTTGCAATAAAGTTAATTAAATCTACAGGTAATAAATCCATAAGATTCATTAAAAAGATCCAACAAAATATTGTAATTGATAATGGTACAATTAATTTATTTTTACCACCATGATAAATATCCTTAACCTGCTTTTGAACCATCTCAACAATTAATTCAATAAATAATTGAAATTTACTTGGTTTATCTACACTAACTTTATTTGCAGTAACTATAAAAACAAGCAGAAAAATAAAACCAAGGGCTAATGACATTGAAAAAGTATCAATATGTATAGCCATAAAATTATTGTTAACACCATTTTCAACAATCTGGTTATTATGAGTTAAATGGTGCATAATGTATTCTGTAGAAGACGTCATACCTAATAAAATTCCATTAATATACTAAATTTATTTTTTTAATAACATTAACCAATTTGAGCTCTGTGTTATGATATAAGCAATAAACAATACTGGATAATTGCATTTTTTATATAACACAAATACAAGCATAAATATTACTATGTTCAAAGCAAATTTAGCTATCATTGCTTTTTTATGAAGAGAAAGCGCTTCACCAGGCTTTACTACAAGCCCTTTAGAAAAAGCAATCACATAATAGCTAAAATTTGTAATTATAACAATCATGCTTCCTATAATAGAGGAAAAAGCAATATTTAAATTTTTAAATAAAAGTAAGACAAATAAACAAAAAATAACACTGATAACTAATTGTAAGCTCAAGCAGTATCTTAATTCTTTATTTAATACTTTCTTCTTAGCGCTGCATTTTATCATATTTTACATTTAATGTGCCAAAATTTTAGGACTTAAAAGCTTGTATATTCTATAAAAATAATTTTAACTTTATAAAGTCTTTTAAAGAGTTTTAAGTCTAGCTTTAGCTAGAAGATTACCATAAACATTAAGAGCATCATGATAACACCAATAGACCTCCTCATGATTATCATATTCACTAGTTTGTTTATATCTTCCACACAAATATAGGGCATAGCCTGCTAACTCTCGATGAAATTGACTAAACTTAGAAATAAATGGTGCGCTATCGTTAAGTAGGCTTATTCCTCTTTCAGCAATTTCTGTATTTGTATTTAAAATTGCGATACAACCTAGACAAAACAAAACAATAGGATTTTTTTCAGATTTTTCATCAAAAAATGGCTGATCTTCTAAATCTTCCACATCTAAATCTAATTGTTCATCAATACCTTCAATTAAAATTACATCTCTGAACAATGCTTCTGCTTTATTTTTATCATTCTTCTCAAAACTTACAATCCCAAGTTTTATAATAGCTTCGGTCTTAAAATTAGAATCAATATTTTCAATTAAAATAATTCGATTAAGCCATTCTTCTGCATTAATATTATCTTCTTCATCTAAAGCTATTGTCCCTAATCGTAACATAGATTCAATATTCCCATAATCCTCACTTGCATCTTCATACCATTCATAACAGCTTTGCTTATTATCTTCGCTATATTTTCCACACAAATATAAGGCATATCCAGTTAAATCTCTATAAGATTCACCAAATGCTGAAACAAAGTCACTGTTTAATAATTCTATCCCTTGAACAGCAGTCGTTGTATCTAAAAGTTTCATATACCCCAAACAAAACATAGCTATAGGTCGTTTTGGATGATTTTCTTTTTCTAAAACTTTATTGCAATAACTTTCGAGCTCGATTTTAGATTCCACACTTAAGCTTTTAAGATTATCTATTACCTTTGACATATTTTTATCTTTTATAAGATAATCTATCTCTTGCATTAATGTTTTAGATTCTGATGCTTGAAGAGTATTATATTGTTCTATGAAATTTATATTATCGGTATTTATAATAGAATGCTCATCTTTGTCTTTTACTTCTAATTCTTGAAAAAGACCATTTGGTTCTTTATCTGCTTTGTCTTTATAATTAAATCCTTCTACAATTATTCCATCACCGCTTTTTATCTCTGATAGTTGAAAAAATCCTACAGGTTGTTCATCTTTTTTATCATCTTCTTCTTTATTTTCAGAACCAGTTGTAAAATTAGATGAATTTGTATTTACAAAAGGTTTAATTTTATTTTCCATATTAAATTCCTAAAATAATAAATTTTTTTTCATAAATTAAGACTTTACTTTATGAAACTTCTGCAATATAGGTTATAATCTTCTAATTACAAAAATATACTAAATTTTCTAAGCTAAAATTTTTTAAAATCTGATTTTTTGTTAAATTTAAGTAAATTTTCATAAAGTATACTAGCCCAATCCCTATTAT
>JBKDHQ010000079.1:0-11458 GCA_046336365.1 Neisseriaceae bacterium | reverse complement strand
CCAAATTTCGGATTTCAACAGTAAAAATGGCAAAAACATGAAAGGTTTGGGCTAGATTTCTTAAAAAATTCTTAATTTTTAAGAGCATTCGGATTTTTGGCTCATAAAATTAGTGAAATTTCAGAATTCAACAGCCCCATAGTTACTACATTGCTCTAATAAATCAGTAAAGTGTGTACAATCAAGTTCGAAAAAAGAAGAATAGCCTAATAACTTACAAAATTCTACTGATGCATAAACCAGCTCACCATCTAAATGTCTTATAAAGTTAAGTCCACTATCCAAATTATTATTTTTATAAATTTTCTTATAGATCCTCAACAATTCATTTTTCATATTTTTCTGCTTTTATTAAAAATACTAAATTACGCATAACACCATCTATTAAAACTTTATAAATCTTCTATAATTGCCTATTTTTTTATTGCCTCATTTTACCACAGCAAAAAACTAAAATAAATTAAATTTATCGCCCCCTGAATAAGGCATACGGAAAATAAACGTGAAAATTGCCAACTGAACCAACGAAATAACAGCTTAAACACAAAATATATAAATCTAACATAAAATCAATGCATGTTCAACCACACAAATTCAAGATCTATAATGCTCCTTTGAAACTTTTTTATATTTACAGCAACTGCTTTCACTAAAATAAAGAAACTTAGGAATAATCGCAAAGAAACTTAACAGTTTTATGCTATAATCTAGTTAATATAGGTCGTTTAACTAAGAGTTTTTTAATTTAATTAGGTATTTATTTTAGTCGTATAAAAATCATGGATATCCAAATCTTAACAACTAAAGGTATTAAGCTTACCAAACATAAGCTTGCTGTATTAAAATTGCTAACCTCCAATAAACATCTTGATGCAACTCAAATTTTTAACTTACTACAAGAAGAAGGTATTAATATTGGGATAGCAACTATATATAGAATATTGACTAATTTTGAAAATAATGGAATTATTCAAAAACATCATTTTAACCAAGAACAATCTACATATGAATTAATTACCCCTAATGAGCATCATGATCATTTAATTTGCACAAAATGCCATAGGGTGATTGAATTTCTTAATGAAAATATTGAAGCATTACAAAATCAAATTGCAGCGACTAATAATTTTAAAATCATAAGTCATTCTCTAAATATTTATGGTATTTGCGAAAAGTGCCAAAATATGTCAAAATAATTTTCATTAAAAAATATTCAATCAAGTCATAAGCACTTACATTTTCTTTAATTTATTGCCAAACTCTCAATAAATGTAATTACACCATACTGTTTGTAATACATATTATAGTTAATTTTTTACTATAAATTACACTAAAGTCTTATACCAAAAATTTTCACTTTCTTATATTTTTAAGTTTATGTTAAAGTGTTCTCTAAGGATCATTTAATTAATATAATGCATTATAAGGAGAATCTTCATGGATACCAATACATTTGAACCATTAATAACAGATCATAAAGAGGTGAAAAGCATAATTGAAGAAATTTTAAACACAACCAATAAAGATAAGCAGAAGCGTAGAGATTTGTTACATAACTTAAAAGAAGAATTAACTCAGCATGAACGAATTGAGGAAGATTCAGTATACCCTATCCTTGAGAAAAAGAAGCTTACCCATAATCTAACCAAAGAGGCTTATGAAGAGCATCACGTTGTAGATATTTTATTAGATGAATTAGAAGCTTTAGATTTTAGTGATGAATCATGGAAGGCAAAGCTTAAAGTTTTACAAAAAAGCTTACTCCACCATATCAAAGTAGAGGAAGACGAACTTTTTGTTAAAGCAGAAAAAGAATTAAGCAAAGAAGAATTAAATACAATTAAAGATGATATAATAGAGGCTAAAGAAAATGGTTGATTAATTTCTATAATAAGAGCCAAGTGTATTATTAACAAAAAACTATAGTTTTACCTGAACCCTCATTTTTAAATAAAAGATATTTAATACATAAGAATAAATTTTTATGAAATTTTCAGGTTTTAGCAAAATTAAAGTTAAATTCCGTTAAAAATTTTGTTCATGACAGACGAGAGTGTTTCAAAATTTAGGAATTTAACGCATAATTTTGCGTTAAAAAACTCTTGTAGGCAATAAAAATTTATACCTATGTATGAACATTAAAGATAATATAAGTAAAAAATAATATAATAAAGTTAGGATTCAAGTTCGTTTTATTATGTAAAGGAGGGTAAAAACCATGATTAACCAAAACAACATGAAGGGGTTAGCTGCAGCAATAATAATTGGTATTAATAATCTCAGTTTTGCTAGTTCACTACTTAACAATACTGATAAAGATATAGTTGTAAATGGACATATTTTAAAAGCACAGAAAAAGATGGAAATGCCTGTTGTCGGAGGAGCATATTATCAATTAGACACAACTAGTGGTAAATCCTTAGGGCTTTTTACAATAAATCCCAACTATCCTTTATTGATTAAAAAACCTACTACATCAATTTTTAAATGCGGTAGTACAAAATGGATTTTCGGTTATCCAAGAACTGATTATGAATCAGTGGCAGTTGGATGTTATCACGATACAATTATTATTTGTAAATACGGTGAAGTTAATGCAATTTGAAGCTCACCAAAGTCAGCCCAACATAAATAATCTTGTATTTAAGCAAATAAAATTAATATAAACAAATTTTTTAATGCTATAACAATTATAGAATTATAGATTAAATAGTTTAGTAAAGGTATGAGCATATTTCTTAAAAGCAGTATTATTTATCAAAAGTATTAATCGTGAATCTGTCTTGCCAAACGGAAGTTTTTCAAAGATAATACTCCAGATAAAGTTCCTATAGTAATCCAAAAACTAATACAACTATATATAAGCATTGTCCCAAAATTATTATTAGGAGTTTGCAAATCTTCTTCTTTATTTAGAGATATCCTAAATGCAACCAAAAAAGCTGAGGAAATAAAAGCTAAAGAAACAATACCACAAATCAAACCCCAACCATAGTGGTTAATTTGTCTTTTTTGATTTTGTTTATATAAAATACGCTGTTGTAGTATTTGGTTAATCTTTGTAGTAAAATCTGATCCAAAACTAATTATATCAGTCTCAATATTAATCGGCTTTTGGGTTTTTGGATTCAACACTTCGATCTTATCAGTATGAAGATAAAAGTTTACCAAGGACTCCGTCTTCATCATTGTATAAAATTTAGTATTATTACTATCTACAATTTTATTATCTGTAAATAATAGACACCAATTTATTATATCTTGAGAGTTTGTAAGTATTTCACGTAAAATAAAGTCCTGATTTTCAATAATATATGTAGCATCTTCCAGTGAGAAACAAATTGTTGTATTAATAGCATTATCTGAGTTATCTTCTACGTTTTCTATATCCACAATATTCGCTAAGATATTTTCTTTTATAGTTTGGTTTCTTGTTTTATTGATACTTTTATCATTTTTAAATTTGGTGGATTCAAATAAACCTGTATGGCTAGTATCATTAGATTGATTGTGATCTAATGGTTTTTCTGTTACTTTTTCTGCTTTTTTCTAGCGGTTAAAGTAGTTAGTGTACTTTATGGTAGAGCTGGGTTCACGAAATTAATATTCCTTATTTGTTTAATATATTAAAGTTTTTATAGATGCAATATTTTATTTTTTTACATCCTATATTATATGCTATATTATGTGCTCATTATGTTAAAATTATGGTTATTTAATTAGTATAAATTTAGTGGAAGTATTTTAGACAATGACAAATTATAATCTGTTAGCAAATGCAATTCGTATTCTTTCTGCCGATGCAGTTGAAAATGCAAAATCTGGTCATCCAGGAATGCCTATGGGCATGGCAGAAATTGCCACAGTTCTTTGGAAAAATCATTTAAAACATAATCCTATTAATCCAAAATGGTTTAACCGTGATCGATTTATTTTAAGTAATGGGCATGGTTCAATGTTAATTTACAGTCTATTACACCTAGCTGGTTATAATCTTTCTATTGAAGATATAAAGCAATTTAGACAATTAGGTTCAAAAACTCCTGGACATCCAGAATATGGCTATATTGACGGAGTGGAAACCACAACTGGACCACTGGGACAAGGACTTGCCAACAGTGTTGGGATGGCATTAGCAGAAAAATTATTATCTCATGAGTTTAATAAAGATGGTTTTAACATTGTAGATCATCATACATATACTTTTATTGGCGATGGTTGTTTAATGGAAGGCGTTTCACATGAAGTATGCTCGCTTGCAGGAACACTAGAATTAGGCAAACTAATTGTATTTTATGATGACAATGGAATATCAATTGACGGAGAAGTTAAAGATTGGTTTACTGAAAATGTAGCTACTCGATTTAAAGCATATAATTGGCAAGTTATTGACAATGTAGATGGACATAACATTGAGGAAATTAATGAAGCAATCGCTCAAGCAAAACAAAATAAAGATCAACCAACCATCATCATTTGTAAAACTATTATTGGAAAGGGTTCGCCCAATAAAGCCGGAAAAGAAGAATGCCATGGTGCGCCATTAGGTGCTGATGAAATTGGGCTAATTAGACAAAAGTTTGGCTGGGAGTTTGAGCCATTTCAAATTCCACAAGATGTTTATACACAATTTGATGGCAAAGAATCAGGTAATAAATTAGAGTTTGCTTGGAACCAACTATTTGCAGAATATAAAAATAAGTATCCTCACTTTGCAGCTGAATTTGAAAGACGGATGAATCATAGACTACCAGATAATTGGGACAGTATTATACATCAAGCAGCACTAGATGCTAATGGCAAAAAAGAAACTATTGCAACTAGAAAAGCTTCACAAAATGCAATAGAATACTTTGCTCAATATTTACCTGAATTCTTTGGTGGTTCTGCTGATTTAACTGGTTCTAACTTGACTAAATGGAAAAATGCTATAACTCTTGATGAAAGTAATAATTTTACTGGAAATTACATTAGTTATGGCGTACGCGAATTTGGTATGTCAGCTATATTAAATGGAATATTCTTACATGGTGGTTATAGACCTTTTGGCGGTACATTTTTAATGTTTTCGGAATATGCGAGAAATGCAATCCGTATGGCAAGTTTAATGAAAATTGCCCCTATTTTTGTATATACACATGATTCTATTGGGCTTGGAGAAGACGGCCCTACTCATCAGCCGGTAGAGCAACTTGCAACTCTCAGAGTAATACCTAATATGCAGGTTTGGCGACCATGTGATACGGTTGAAACGAATGTTGCTTGGGGTGTAGCAATAAGTCAAACCACTTCTCCATCCAGCTTAATATTTTCAAGGCAAAATCTTAAATTTATTGATAGAGATTTAGAAACAATTAAAAATATATCACGTGGTGGTTACATCTTACGAAAGAACTCAGATAATCCTGAAATTTTAATTATCGCAACAGGTTCAGAAGTAGAATTAGCACTTTCAACATATGAAGCATTATGTAATAGCGGTAATAAAGTACAATTAGTATCAATGCCCTCTACTTCTATATTTGATAAGCAAGATATTTCATACAAAAATAAAGTTTTACCAAATACTAGATACAAAGTAGCAATCGAAGCAGGTGTAGCAGATACTTGGTATAAATATATTGGTAATGAAGGATTAATAATTAGTATTGATACATTCGGTGAATCGGCAAGGGGAAATGACTTATTTCATCATTTTGGCTTCACAACTGAAAAAGTTATGGCTAAAATCAATAATTATATAAAAGTTTAAGAGGGAACGCTATGTTCAAAAAATTACTTGACTATTTAGCCAGTGACATGGCTATAGATTTAGGAACTGCAAATACGTTAGTTTATGTCAAGGGCAAAGGTGTAATATTAAATGAACCATCTATGGTAGCATTAGGTGTAGATAAAAATGGCTTAAGTAAACGTATCATTGCTGTTGGTCATGAAGCAAAGATGATGCTAGGAAAAACTCCAGGACAAATTGAAGTAATTCGCCCAATGAAAGATGGGGTTATTGCTGATTTTACTGTTACTGAGCAAATGATAAAATATTTCATCAGAAAAGCTGGGTCACAAAAAAAATTGTTTTCGGTTCCTCCAACAATTATAATTTGTGTGCCATGCGGATCAACACAAGTAGAACGGCGTGCAATTAAAGATTCGGCATTAGCTGCAGGAGCAAGGAAAGTAGAACTAGTGGAAGAAGCTATGGCAGCTGCGTTAGGTGCAAACCTTCCTGTTGCATCAGCAAGTGCTTCAATGGTAGTTGATATAGGGGGTGGTACCACTGAGGTAGGAGTCATCTCATTAGGCGGTTTAGTATATGCTAATTCAATTAGAATTGCAGGTGATAGAATAGATGAGGTAATCAGCAACTATATCCGCTCTAAGCATGGGCTTTTAATTGGAGATACAACTGCTGAAGAAATCAAAAAACAAATTGGCTCTGCACATGTTGATGCCAATGTAGGGGAAATGACAATTAGAGGTAGAAGCAGCTTTCAAGGGCTACCACGAGAAACCACAGTTACTTCAGCTGAAATTCGTGAAGCATTAAAAGATACTCTTGAACAAATACTATCAGCAATTCGTATAGCACTGGAAGAAACGCCTCCAGAATTATCAGCAGATCTTATTGAAAACGGTATAACCCTAACTGGTGGTGGCGCCCTATTACGTGGTCTTGATATCCTTCTGATGCAAGAGACTGGACTAAAAGTTCTTGTTGCAGATGAACCTTTATTTTGTGTTGCAAAAGGTTGCGGTATGGCATTAGACTTTTTAACTGATAATAAATTTTATCTAAGCCGCATTAAGTAAATGAAATGATTCGTATTAAGATCTGGCTATTAATTGTCTGTGTATTTCTCATAATATTTGATAAGTTTTCATTTATCAGTACTTACAGAGACAATATTTCCATTTATATACAGAAAAAGTCTAGCAAACTTATCAACCAAATTATAAATTATCCACATCTCATTTTACTGCAAAAAACACAGCAGAAGAATTTAGAAGAAGAAAATACTAAACTCAAACAACAAATAGAGCGTTATTCTATTATGTTAAAACAGCAGAAAAATTTTAGCAAAGATACTGAAGCGCTTCAAGATCTTAATTCTCAATCAAAGTTATATTATAATTTCAAAGTCATTGTTGCTAGGGCTATTATTGATATAAATTATTTAATAAATAACAAACTATTAATTGATAAAGGACGCCTAGATAGTATCAGTGTAGGAAATGCTGTTGTAAATCAGTATGGTGTTATTGGGCAAATAGGAATTGCTAATGATAAAAGTGCTCAAATTGTTTTAACTACAAACACAAATTTTAAAATATATTTGCAAACAAATAATAGTAAAAGTAAAATGCTAGCTCAAGGTATTGGGAATAATAACTTAATTGTAAAATATATAAATAAAGATGCTAATATTAAACCAGGAGATATTCTAACTACTACAGGATTAGATGATGTATATCCAGCAGATTTGCCTGTTGCAAAGGTTGTGAAAATCTTTTATGAAAATAATGGCTTTAATTCAGCAATCTGCACACCTGTAGTTAATTTTAATAAATTACAATTCATCGCGGTACTTAAAAATGCAGAGAAATAAAAATTTCTTATTCAAATTGTATCTTTTAGCTATAATTTTTTTAATTATTGAAATAAGTATAAACTCATATTCTATTATATATGTAGATATTATAGGTATATTCCTTACTGTGCTACTAATTAATAAATTATGTTTATTTAGACAATTAATAATTATTGCTTTAGCTGCTGATTTAATTGGCCGTTGGTATCTTGGCACTCACCTATTTGCAATAGTATTAATTAGTTTTATTTCAGATAAATATTATAATTTTTATAAATTATCTGGCACACTACAAAAAATTATATCTGTTATTATCTTCACAGGAATGCAATTTGCAATAACAGCTATAATTGGATTATTAACACATAATATAAGAATAGATTTACTAAGTCTTGCTACAGAATTTATAATATTATGCCCTTTAATATTTTTAATTTCAAGCAAAGTGCTTAAAAATGTTTTCTCGGATATTATATTTACATGACAAAATCTAGAGTTGTTATAGCATATTTAATTGTATTCATTACTTTTATGACGTTATTATCTAGATATGCTTATTTACAATTAATTGGACATGTTGAATATCTCCAGCAGTCGATCAATAACTATTCTTCTACTGTAGCTGCACTACCAATTAGAGGAGCTATTATTGATAGAAATGGGGTGCCTCTTGCAAATAATATTGTTTCTTATGCAGTCGGGATTTTGCCAAAAGACTATAAAAAAAATAATGATTTATTTATCAAGTTAAGCAATTATATAAATATCACAGATTTAGATAAGAAGAAGTTTGCTACACAACTTAGAAATGTAAAGAATTATGATCTAGTCATAATAAAAGATGATTTATCTAATAAAGAAATTGCAAATCTTACCGCTCATAACTATGAGATTCCACAGCTAATTATTTTTGCTAGAACCAAACGCTACTACCCATTTTCTGATATCTACTCCCATTCGATTGGATATGTTGGAAGATTAAGTGCATATGATTTAATAAAAAATCCTGAAATAACAAAATCTAAAGCTTACACATCTAATGATTATATAGGAAAAAACGGCCTTGAAAAATATTATGAGGCCACTCTTAGAGGAAATATTGGTAAAAAGATTATTCAAACTGATGCGCGAGGCAATGAAATAGGGCTAATTAAAAACAATCCTGCTATTGATGGAAATACTATTAAATTAACTCTAGACAATAATTTACAGACATTAGCAAGTAAGGAACTTGTAAATAATAATGGCGCCATAGTTGCAATTGATCCAAGAACTGGTGGAATTTTAGCCTTTGTCTCGCAACCTGGGTTTGATCCTAATTGGTTTATTGACGGGATTAACCTTGATGACTGGTCAGAATTAAGAGATAATCCAAATAAACCACTATTAAATAGATCCTCTCAAAGTAGCTACCCTCCGGGATCTACGTTTAAACCATTGTTAGGCTTAGCAGCGCTTTATTTAGGATACAGAACTCCAGCATCTCTAACTTTTGACCCCGGATACTTTACTATACCAGGATCACAACACAGATTTAGAGATAATGATCATCCGCATGGGCTTGGTTCAATTGCAATGGCACAAGCAATTGCAGTATCTTCAGATACATACTTTTATAAACTTGCCTATGACATGGGAATTAACAATATTGATAAAGGCATCAGTCTATTTGGTTTGGGACAAAAAACTGGGATTGATATACCTAATGAGGTACCAGGGTTACTACCATCAAAGGAATGGAAAGAAAAAAGATTTAGTAAAAATTCTTATCAGCGAAACTGGTTACCAGCAGATAGCGTAACTATCGGTATCGGGCAAGGATTTAACCATTATACTCCATTACAAATGGCATATGCCACTGCAATTATCGCTAATGATGGAATAGCTATAAAACCTCACTTTCTAGAAGAAATCTTAGACAATAATAATAAAGTAATTGAAGTTTACAAAGTCGAATCACATACACTACCAATTAGTAAATCTTATTTTGAATTTATGAAACAAGCCATGCAAATGGTTGTTACACAAGGTACTGCGAAAAATCTAAGTAGTGGCCTACAATATACAATGGCCGGCAAAACCGGCACAGCCCAAGTAGTATCAACAATTAAAAATGGCCGGCAACAAAAGTTTGCAGGAAAGCAATACCGTGATCATTCCTGGTTTATTGCCTTCGCACCTGTTGATAAACCAAAAATTGCTATAGCCGTCCTTGTCGAAAATGGCGGATGGGGAAATACAGGAGCAGCTCCCATTGCTAGGAAAATTTTTGATGCTTATCTTAATAAAAAGAGTGAAAGTATTAATTAAACTATCTAATGATATATAAAATATACTTTATATAGTTGAAAGATGTTTAAAAATAGCATAATTAAACCTTATGTATAAATTAATATGGTGAATTAAAATGATACAGAAAATCAAACTAGTGTTTAATAAAATAGGTAACTTATTTAACTTTGACAAAACTATTTTATTAACTCTTTTGCTACTATGTATAATAAATGTAGTAGTTCAATATTCAGCTACAGACAAAGATATAGCACGATTAATCAATGACTCAATTTATATGGGTGTATCTTTTATAATCTTGATAATCTTTGCTAACCTCAATTTAAATCATATAAAGGCGTTAGCAAAACCCATGTATGTCTTATCTATACTTTTATTAATCTGTGTAATGCTTTTTGGGGTTAGTGTTAACGGAGCTAAGCGATGGTTAAATATTGGTTTCCGAATTCAACCATCTGAAATAGCAAAGCTTGCTGTACCATTAATATTATCTTATTATTTTTCAATAAAGGCACAATTACTCACCAAACTTGATTATATTAAAGCTTTTGTATTATTAATAATTCCAGCTGCGCTTATTATCAAACAACCTGATCTAGGAACTTCTATCTTAGTATTCTCAGCAGGGTTTTACGTGCTTTTCTTTGCTGGATTATCATGGCGGGTTATTATTTTTGCACTCATTGTCTTTATTTGTTCTACTCCCCTAATTTGGCACTTTCTTCACCCCTATCAACAACATCGCATACTGACCTTAATTCATCCACAATCTGATCCTCTTGGTAAAGGATACCACCTTATACAAGGAATGGTCGCAATCGGATCTGGAGGTCTATGGGGAAAAGGATATTTGCAAGGAACACAGACTCATTTAAATTTTATTCCTGAAAAAGATACTGATTTTGTTATAACTGTAATTGCAGAAGAGTTTGGTTATATAGGGGTATGCATATTGTTGTTATTATACCTTGTATTAATAATACGTGGAATTGGTATTATGCGAAAAGCCGAAGATATGTTTAGCAAAACTTTGGCAGGAAGTATTGTCATGTCTTTTACAACATATATCATGATCAATATGAGTATGGTAGCAGGGATTATGCCAGTTGTAGGGGTACCATTACCATTTATTAGTCATGGTGGTACTGCTACATCTGTAATTATGGCGGGGTTTGGAATTCTACTTGCAATTGCCAGAAAATACCGGTTTTAAAATAAATAGACCATATTAAGTAATTCTATTTTAAAGTAAGTTCCCTAATAGATATCTTGTATAGCACATACTATTAGTAACCTTAATTCTCACTTTTTATTAGATGAAATAATTGATACATAGGTATAATAATAACAAAATATAGGAAAGTGAGGATTCCAGTGTTAGTAAATAAAGGTGAAACAGAATAATTTAAAAAAGGTTATTCCTTATTACCTGACATTTTTTCCTGACTTTGTCAAAATCTAATTAAAATCATCAATTATTTAGAAATTCCCCCTAGAGTTATCAAGGGGTTTTTTAATTATATGGTAAGAAGTGAGAAATGTAGTGCCCCATATAAAATAATAGTTGATATATTTGA
>JBKDHQ010000078.1:0-3498 GCA_046336365.1 Neisseriaceae bacterium | reverse complement strand
TATAATGACCCCTGAAAACTAGACCACTAATTAAGAGAGTTTTAATGTAAAATTATCACAATAAGATTGTGCATATAAATGGGGAAATAATGATGGGTAAAACACATCCACCAGTGTTAAAACTCAAGGTTGCACTTGCTGCTCTGACAGGTCAGCCGATTACTGATATATGTAAGCATTTTGAAGTTGCAGAAAGTCTAGTGCATAAATGGAAAAAGCAACTTAAAGAAGATGGAATAAATATTTTTCAGAACATGAACAATCGTCAAAACAATAGTGATGAAGTAGATAAATTACATCAGGTAATTGGTAAGTTAACTACAGAAATGGAGTTTTTAAAAAAAGCATTAGGGGCTTAGCTGTATCAGAAAGGATTAAGTTACTTGATAAAGATCATACTAAGTTAAGCGTGCGGCAACAATGTTTATTTTTAGAAGTAAACAGATCAACCTTGTATTATGAAGCTGTAGATGATAGTGATGAAATATGGTTGTTAAACCTTATTCGTGAGATATGTTTAGATCATACATTTTTTGGTTATCGTAAAATTACTGCGTTTCTCAGGAATGAGTACAAAATTTTTGTAAATAAAAAACGTGTACAACGGTTAATGCAGTGCTGGTATAAGTGCTGTATACCCTAAACCAAATATTAGCAAAGCTGATAAGGAACATAAGGTTTATCCATATTTATTACGTAGCTTAAAAATTGATAAAATCAATAAAGTCTGGATGACGGATA
Source organism: Neisseriaceae bacterium (assembly GCA_046336365.1). Lineage (GTDB taxonomy): Bacteria > Pseudomonadota > Gammaproteobacteria > Burkholderiales > UBA11063 > Aquella. The sequence continues at coordinate 2,757 of JBKDHQ010000078.1, read as the reverse complement.
TAACCTACCTGAAATTAAATGGCAAGTTTATTTACTTAGTTGCTTTAATTGATGTATATAGTAGATATATAGTTGGTTGGAACTTATCATTTGAACTAGATACGGAAAACTGTTTACAGGCATTGAATATTGCTTTGAAACAGAGTGCTAAGCCCACAATTATTAATAGCGACCAGGGCTGCCAATTTACTAGTCATGCATGGATTAATACGTTAGTAACTTGCGAAATTATGATAAGCATGGATGGGGTTGGTCGTTGTATTGATAATGTTTATATTGAAAGATTTTGGCGGACAATCAAGTATGAGGCAATATATTTGAATGAATATGATAATTATAATAAACTATATTGTGGTATCAGAGACTACATCACTTTTTATAATATAAAAAGACCACATCAGTCACTGAAATATAAAACTCCATATATGATTTATTTTAATGAGGCAATTTAGTACTGCCGCCTCGCTTTGCTCGTTGCCGTCCCTTCGGCTACTTTGCAAAATAAATTTTGCAAGTGCTCAGGGATTGATTTAAGGGCATTTTTGGTGACTCTCTTAAATTTATGAAATTTTGGTCTTGACAAATGGGGTAACTTTAATCGAGCAGAACTAACCCAAGAAAGATTTATAGTAAATCCATTCCAGACTGAAGAAGAAAAAGCACAATGTAAAAATGGAAGATTATATAAAACTGGGGATTTAGTAAGATGGCTAGCGGATGGAAATTTAGAATATATAGGACGTAACGACTTTCAGGTAAAGATACGCGGATTTAGAATAGAGTTAGGAGAAATTGAGAGCATGTTGTCCCAGTGTGTGGATGTTAAACAAGCAGTGGTATTAGCCAAAGAGCGTATAGATAAAGAAGGGAGTGTTATTGGGGATAAATATATAGTAGGATATTATGTAGCAGATAGCAAGCTAGATCATGAGATATTGTTGGAAGAATTAAGTAGTAAGCTACCCGAATATATGGTGCCAAGTATATTAGTGCATTTAGATAAATTACCTTTAACGATAAATGGAAAATTAGATAGCAGAGCATTACCAAATGCGGAATTTGAGAATGCAGATAAATATATAGCTCCTCGTAATGAGCTAGAGCAAAAGATAGTATTGATATATGCAGAAGTGTTAGGATTAAGCAAAGATAAGATTGGAATTGAGGATGATTTCTTTAGACTAGGTGGTAATAGTATCTCTGCGATTAGGTTAGTAAATAGAATTAATAATGCTTTTAAAGCCACCTTGAAAGTGTCGGATGTATTTGTTAACAGCACTGTTGAGAAAATAACAAATAGGATGATTCAAACTAAAGGGGAATATCAACCTATTATTAAATTAAATAATACTTATGATAAGCCAAATATGTTTATGATACATCCGGGACATGCAGGATGTGAGGTATATACAAATTTAGCAGATAAGTTTAAAGATATATTTAGTTGTTATGGGGTAGATTATTATAATTTATATCATAAAGATAAGCTGATGTCTTTAAATGAGGTAGCTAAGAATTACTTGCATCATATGCAAAAGGTTATGGCTGATACTAGGCATGATAATTATGTCTTATTGGGTTGGTCTCTAGGTGGGCAAATTGCATTAGAAATAGCCTCTATATTAGAGTTAAACGGAATATTTAATATAAAAGTGTATTTATTAGATACAATTTTATTTGATAATCAGTTAATAGAAATTATAAATAAACCACATGTGTTGTTAAAAGAAAAACAACAACTGCATGAATTATTTTCTAAAGCTGACCCGTCATATTTAATAAAGTTATTAGAAAATTTTGAGGCAGAGTATAGCATTGCAAAGCAAGCTATATCGAGTAAATTATTAATTACAGAAATTGTTTTATTTAAAGCTATGCTTATAAATCCAACGCTTAAGGATAATATATTTAAAGAGATGAATGAGAAAATTTCCTTATTATATGATAATAATATTGGTGCCATACATAGTAATAAATCAAAAATTACTATAGTTAATGTTAAAAATGCTCATCATGCTAATATATTGGAATGCGAGTTTTTAGTTGACTATATTATAAATTCTAAGTAATAGTACCTGATTCTTCACCAACTTTTAAATTGTGGATTATTATTGATACATAGGATATAAACTTGTATGAAATAAAGATGTATGCTATATGTATTGATTTATTTAATATAAAGTTAAGATACAAGTTAATAGTATATTTTTATATCTGCCAGGCTTGATTATTTATTAGTTATAGTTATGTTGGAATTATAATTAGCTAATTAGCAAATTTTTATTATGATATTTCAAGCAGTTTATACCTAAAAATTACATTGATATTTTTCCCTTACATTATTTTTTAGTTTATGATAAAGTAACCATGCGCGATTAGTTTTAACTATTTAAAAGGAGTACTATCATGGCTAATCAAAGTAAAAACCAAAGTTCAAGTAAAAAAAATCTAAGTGATGCTGCGGATAAAATGCGTACTAGCAAGGATCCAAAAGAAAGAAGTGATGCAGCAAAAACTATGGGACAAGCTGGTGGCAGCCGCAAAGGTAGCAAATAGTGAATTTGCCTAATTGTATGAATATTATAAAATATGACATATTAATAATATTCATACATCTCTTAATACCTGACATTTTTTTAGATCTTTAAAAATTTAACATTATATTATACAGCGTAGAGCCTTGTTTTATTGGGTTTCCGGTAAATATTGCAGTTAAGTGTAGCAGTGGTATTTTGTTACCAAAAAATACGTAAGCAA
>JBKDHQ010000077.1:0-26503 GCA_046336365.1 Neisseriaceae bacterium | reverse complement strand
AAAAAATATTAATGATATTACGAGGATTAAAATGTAAAGTCTTTGAAAATCAAGTCATACCAGCAGAATTAACTAAAGAACAAAAACAGATATCACAAATTTATAATATCCTCGTGCCTAAAAAATTGGGAATATAGGATTATCATTCATTTTATGAGCATTTTGAGTATCCTGTGGGATATTAACTTGTGTATATCGTGTTATATTAACTGAAGAATAATTCATAATTCTTTCTCCTTTTTCAGGTTATTAATTAGATATGATTTCGCATAGAAGGGCTTGGTAAACATAAGCTAAAATTACTGTAGTGATAAATTATGCTAAGTAAGTCAACTTGAAAAGATTGTATCACTTGTTAAAAAATATCATCAACTAAATTGTTCTGGCCTAAGATTTTATTTTGGTTTTATAGGTGGTTGATTTAATTTATTTTTTAATAAATTATCAAAAAAAGATGCATGACGCTATAACCCTAGATAATTCTTGTAAAATATTTTCATACGGAAAACCATTGCGATAGGCAAGAATAATTTCTCGCTGTGGAATAGGTTTTGTAAAAGGTTTTACTTGGTAATTAGGATGTTTGCTATCAATTGCACTTCGAGGTATTATAGTTACTCCCATATTACGCATTACCATATATTTAATTGTTTCTAGTGAAGTTGTAGCAATCATATTGCTGGTTTCATTTGAAGTATTGCAATAGGGACATAACGCTAATACTTGATCACGAAAACAGTTTCCTTTATTTAATAAAAGCAACGTTTCATTTATCAGATCCTTTGGATTAATTGATTTACGTTTAGTCCATTTATGGTCTTTTGGAATAATAAGATCAAGTGGTTCATTATATAAATGTATTGTTTTTATATTTGGGTAGTCAAAAGGTGCAGCTACAATTATTACATCTAGATTTGCATTAAGTAATTGCTGATATAGTGTATCGGTATAATTTTCTTCAATAATTAATTTTATTTCAGACTGTTCTTTATTTAACCAATCAATTATAGTTGGAAAAATATATGGACCAACCGTATGAATGGCTCCTATTTTTATCCGATAGCTATATGGGTTATCAGTGCTTTTAGCAAGGAATTGAATTTCTGATATAAGATTGATCACTTGTTTCGCTTTAACAATTATTTTTGATCCAATATCAGTGATAATGACACTATTTTTATTCCTTTCAAAAATAGAAACACCAAGGCTATTTTCGAGCTTTTTAATTGCAATGCTTAAGGTTGGTTGACTAACAAAACATTTATCAGCAGCTTTATTAAAGTTCAATTCTTCAGAAACGGCTAAGATATAACGTAGTTCAGCTAGTGTAATATGGGTTAAAAGATCCACTTTTTATTACCTTTGACAACAACTATAAGCATATTAATATTAAAGAAACATAGCTATATTATCTCATAAATTGTTTAAAATTCTAAAAAAGAGTGAAAGTATCATAAAGTTTATACTTATTAAAAATAGCTATAAGCTTAATAAAATTAATTTAGGTAATTTATTAAATAGTTGTTTTATAATATCGATAGGAACAGAAAATAAAAACACTTTTTGAGGAGTTAATATCATGTTAAAAGTTGGCGATAAATTTCCACAATTTAATTTAGTTGCAGTTACTGGTTCAGATCATACCAAAGATTTTGCTGATGTAAGTCTAGATACATATGGAAATAATTGGAAAATTATATTCTTTTGGCCTAAAGATTTTACGTTTGTTTGTCCAACGGAAATTGTAGGATTCGGTAAACTAGATGCTGAGTTTGTAGCCCGTGATGCAACATTAATTGGTGGTTCTACAGATAGTGAATTTGTTCATGCTGCTTGGCGAAAACATCATGCAGACTTGGCAACATTATCTTTTCCATGGCTATCAGATATCAAAAAGGAATTATCATTAAGTTTAGGTATATTAGATAATGTATCTGGTGTTGCTAACCGAGCAACCTTTATTGTAGATCCAGATAACATAATACGTTATGTTGATATGACGGATATGAGTGTTGGCAGAAACCCACAAGAGGTATTGCGGATTCTTGATGCGTTGCAAACAGATGAATTATGCCCATGCAACTGGAATAAAGGAGATCCTACTTTAAAGTAGTTGGTAGTGAAAGGTAGTAGTTAAAACTTGTATATGCTTAAAAGGTAGTTACATAAGTAAATTGCTAAGCCCTTGTTAATAATATGGCTTAGCAATTATAGGAATCATATTTGCAATGGCATACGTGTGGTTTTAACCATCTAAGTAATGGTTTAATTGTTTCATTAGTTTTTAGGAGAAATATCATGTTAGATAGAATATTAGATAACTTACCCGAATATGCTAAAGATATAAAATTGAATTTTTCTAGCATAGTAAATAATCATAATGGCTTATTGAGTGAGGTCCAGTTTTGGGGTATTATTCTTGCTTCAAGCATAACGAATAAAAATGAAGAGCTTATTGCTGCAGTGAAGGCTGAAAAACCTGAAATTTTTGATGAAAAGCTTATTTTTGGTGCAAATGCTGCAGTTAGTATCATGTCAATGACAAATATCTATTATCGGTTTCTTCATTTAACTGAAAATAAAGCTTATTCAACTATGCATGCAGGGCTTAGAATGAATGTTATGCGTAATCCAGGGGTTGATTCTATTGATTTTGAAATGATGTGCTTAGCTGTATCTATCATAAATGGTTGTGGTATGTGTGTTGATTCTCATGAAAAACAATTAATAAAACATGGAATTAGTCTAGAAACAATCCAGCTAATCGCCAAGATCGCCGCAATTATTAATAGCTTATCATTAACGATGATTGTAGGTTAACTTGAGTTAAATAAGATGCATTGTTAGAGATATAATAGACTGAATCAATTAGTAAATTTATGCTATGGATAATTAAATAATCCTTTTAGGTGTACTTTTTAAAATTATAGAGTATAATAAAATAAGTTAGCTTTACTGAAACTCTCTATTTTTCTAATATTGATTTTTTTAAAATTGCTATAATCATGTTGGTTAAATAAAAAACATATACGTAGTTAGCACTTTTAGAAGAGAGAACAACATGGAAACACATCGATTAATACGAAATGATAGGTCTGCAGTATCTTATAGGACACATGATCTAAATGCAAAACTCAATAAACAAAAAAACATTCAAGCTTTAGAACAATATTATCCAAAGATAAGTAAAATTATTACAGTACTTTGTAACTCACGAAGCTGCACAGATTTGGATATCTTGCATTTCTTAATGGGTAAAAAATCATTAGAAGATATTGGGTTTTGTGAAACTATAACTCATATGACACAATCAAGGAGTGAGAGATTAATTAAAGCAATCAAATACAATAGGCTAATTGAGCTGGATATTATAAAAGAAGTTGGTATCTTTGGTAATGCGCATAAGATTAGTGAAGAAATTAGTAAGATTTTATGCAATGTTATGAAAAATGAGAGTGAAGGGTGCTTCAATATTAGTTGTGGCAAAGAGTCAGAGAGTGAGAAAATTCTAGAGAGTAGAGATAAGCTGTGTCAACTATATATTCAAACTCTGCCGGATAATGTAGCTAGTGATTTTAAGAACTTCACTTATACGTCTTCAGAAGATATGACATCCCCTAGTGACAAGTTTGTATATCTAAAGGAAAAAGGAATTCTGCCGATTATTGATGGTAGTTTGTATGATAATGCCAGTGAAAAATTTAATACAATAAATTACAGTGCTCTTGTGAAACAACATATTAGAGAAACTCCACAGAAAAATTTATTAGGAAATATTGCTAATATGGTTGCAGATTGTATAAGAAAAGGTGGTGAGTATAATCATATGCAATGTAATCAATTATTAGGTGATGATTTAACAGATATACCACAAGAAAAACTAGATAAGTATTTACTAAATTTTGCAGAATATTTAGGTATCTCTAGGGGGAAAATCTCTTTATATTTAGAAATGAATCCGATCACAGTTTCATATGATCAAGAGCTTACCAAGATTGCAATCCAACATTTTAAGGATCGTGACTTAGGTGACGTTAAAGAGGACGCTAAACTAACAGATCCAACGCAATTGTGCGCATGTAGTATTAATTCAGAAGCAGATTTACCTTTTAAAGCAATGAAAGCTGGAGCTATAACTTCTATGCCTGGAGCACTTATATTTGGCACCAAAAATTGTGGCAAAAAGTATAACAAAGACAACGTACATTTTGGGGAAAATATTCATGCTATTGGATTGCGGTCTCCGAATACAGCCGATGTATATCCTTATTACAAAAGACTATATATAAATATTATAAAGAAGGTAATAGAAGAAGGTAAAATTGATCACCTTGTTTTAAATGGTGTAGGTGATGGTGAGTTTTGTGGTAAAGATGATGAAAAGAAAAAATTAAATGCTAAAGCGCGGCTGGATGCTATCATTAAGTGTGCAAGGGATATTGCAAAATGTGGTATGAAAATAACCTTACCTGACTATAATGTGAATTTTGATATAACAAGTAAAGAAGGATCTGCTAAACTTAAAGAATTATCAAGCGCGGGGATTGATTTTGAAATTTTAGTTGATCGGGTGAATGCTGATATTCAAGGTCAAAAATTGGCTGATAGAGTTGCTGGAAGTAAATATGTTGGATTGGTTAATGCTTCAGATGATTATCAATATGGCTGCAATTTTCTGACTCTGTTAGGAGATCATACTGTTGAGGAACGAATTTGGAACCAAATGTTCTTTGGTTTACATTATGATGCTGTTGTTGATTTAGCGTTACAAGGTACAACTATGATAGAGCAAAACAAATTGTTAAATCAATTTATTGTGGTTAAAGACGCTGTGGGGGAAAAAACTTCTAGCCTAAATGCCGCTAATGATAGTGATAGTCAAGGGGAGATGGTAGAAATTCCATTGAATTAATTGCTTAATAACAATAAAATGATCGCTAAGAATAATGTCGCTTGTATATGTTTAAGGATTCCTTATACTTTTTTATAAAATTATATTTATGATTAAAATTTGTAAAATTCTAAAATATGTTCATACGTACTGTTAGGCAGAGTAAGCTAATGATGATTATTCTTTTAATCAATGATATGAAATTTATGTCAAACATGAATGTATATCATGTTAAAATAAAGCATGAGTTTGGTTTTTAAACGTAAAAATAAGATTGGAGATGGTATGGGGCTAACGATTCTTTCAAAACGTCGTATTCAGAAATTTATCAATAATATTGATGACAAAGATTCAGCGACACACGTTGGTATTATCGATAGATTTTTTGATGGTATAAGAACTTTACGTGGGGAGACAACGAAGAAAGATCAATTAGAGGAAGCCTTTGGTAAATTCCAGAAGAGTTTAACGAAAAATTCATCACCCTCAAATAATAAAAATAATCTTGATAAAGCTTTAACTATTTCAGATGCAGAAAAAACTATATTAGCCTTTAAATCATTAGCTGAAGCTAGTGAATCACCAAATTTTGAAATCATTGAAACAAAACGTACAAAAACAGTTGATGGTTTCCATGGGTGTCCTATATATGAATTTCATGGAGGTGAAGGAAATAAGATAGATATACCTTCAAAAGTTGATTCATATAGTTTTAGCAATGTACTTAAAAAGCATTGTGAATATAAAGGTCAAGGAACGTGGGGATTCCCACTTACAACAGTAGAAATTAATAAAAAACCTGATCAATATAAAAGATGGAATCAGGATACAATAGGTTCTGATTACGATCAGGATGAGCTTACTCAGATCAATTCAAATAGTGACTACGAGGGAGAGTTAGGTGAACTACCGTCTGAAAATCAAGAATCAACTTTAGATGAGCTAATATCTAAAGCTGAATGGTCAAAAAAATTAGATAGTAGGTTGCAAATAAGCAAGATTTGTAAAGCAGAGATTAACAACAGTAATTTGGATACTACAATTGACCTACTACTTGATTTGTCTAAAAATATATTTCTTAGACCATATGGTAGTGATGAATATAATTTGTCCAAAGATAGCCTCGCGATTATTTTAGTAGTGATATCTATTCTTCTAGAAAAGGTGGAATGCTTTAGCGGATTGTCTAAAGTACAAAAAACCAACATTAATCAAATAAGGCAATTAATTGGTGAAATAGTTAAACATTATAACAGTATTGAGGATAGCATATATAAAATTACAGACTTGCGCATGAAATTAAACTCAAATAATGGGGATAACACTGCTAAAATTGAAGATTTGGAAAATAAGTTAAAATCTATTAATGCGGTTGAAAAGGAAAAAATTGGCAAGTTGTTAAAAGAATTAAACCCTATTAATCTAAAAAATCCTTAATATAATTAATAGAGATCAATATGACAATAAATCGATAAAATTATTTATTCTTTAGCATGTTTAGTCGCAGTATATTTATTATAACTACTTATTTAAGAAAAGTTAAGGTTAAATCTATCTAGGGCGAACTAAATAGTTTATCCATAATAAATTTTAGTGTTGAACCTTGCAATAGGATTGACATTATAACGATTAGATATGTGATTCCTATTAAGTATGGTGGAAGACCAGGTGTTGCTAGTGCTAATGCTATTGATATTGCGCCTCTGACTCCACCCCACCACAGAATAAAATTTTCCTTCCACATAATTAAGAAATTATTTGGTTTAGTTACATGCTTGAATTTAAATATATTTGGAATTAAGATACTAATAAATCTTGCAATGAAGATAACTACAAGTCCAACCATACTAATAAAAAAAGAGGATAGATTTATATTAATAGTAAGTAATTCTAAACCAAGCAGTACAAAAAGAAAAGCGTTTAAAATACCATCTACTAGTGACCAAAACTGATTTAGTGATTCAGTTGTCTTGATGCTAAATTTTTGTTTTTTGGAGTAACTCCCAATTAGTAAGCCAGAAATCACCATAGTAATTGGCCCAGAAATATGTAGGTAGCTAGCAATAACATATCCAGCACTAGCAACAGCGATGGTGATTAAAATACTTGCTTCATTGTCATTTGTTTTAGATAAAAAATATGATGATGTGTAACCTAAAAAAACTCCCCAAATGATACCACCAAATACTTCTTGCGCTAAATTCAAGCTAATATTATCAATTGAAAAGTTTGCATAGTCTTTATTATATAAAACGCCTACAAGAATAACTAATAATAAAATACTTACGGCATCATTAAATAAAGCTTCCCCAATAATTTTTACTTTAATATGAGTTAATGATTTTTTGGTATTTCTAAAAAATGACATAACCGCAATAGGATCTGTTGGGGATATAATAGCCCCAAATATTAAACAGTCGGCTAAACTTAGATTGAAGTTAAATATATTAGAAAAATAATACAGAATACACCCAGTTAGTACAGTTGATATAATTACCCCAATACTTGCTAAGTAAATAACACTTAATACATTTTTTCTTAGTTCTATAGAATTTATATGTAATGCTCCTGCAAATAATAAGTATCCAAGCATAACTTCTAGAACAGTTATACGGAAATTTACACTACTTAAAAGAGTATGTATTGGCAAGATAATATTAGGGTAAAGTTTGATAAGTTGCGTTACTATTATAGAAATAAGTACACTAATTATAGTTAAAGCTATAGTTTTGGGTAGTTTGAAATACCTATTATTGAGATAGGCTGAAATTGCAGTAATGCATACCAGCATACTAAAAATAAGATGTGAGTTCACTTAAATATCTTTCTTGGGTTAAATAAGTTATTTGGGTCTATTAAATTTTTTATAGAATGTGCAAGAAAATAACTGTTTTTATCGTAAAATTTTTGAAACCAAGTTGTTTTTAATTGACCAATGCCATGTTCAGCTGAAATGCTACCACCAAGCTTTACTACATCAGTATATACTAGCTCATGAATTTGGTTAATTTCAGTATCACTAAGATTCTTATGGTTAAGAGGCAGGTTATAATGTAAATTGCCATCACCTAGATGGCCAAATATAATTATGTTGTTGGCTAAATCATATTTTAGCAGATTTTTATTATTTATTGTAATAAATTGTGGTATGTTGCTAATTGGTAATGAAATATCATATTTAAGTGCATCACCAAATTCTTTTTCAGCAATTGGAATATTCTCTCTAAATTTCCAAATGTTTTTTCTTTCTTTTTCATTATTTGCAATAATAACTGAAGGATTTTCTTTAATTATTCCATGTAATATATTATGTATGATACCGAGATAATCTTCATTTTCTATTTCAATTTCGCATAAAATAAGCCAGTCACCACTAATAGGCATTGGATTATTAGTAAATTTAGTATTATAAATATATTGTGTTTGCTTATTAATAATTTCAAATACAGCTGGTACTATATTATTCGCTTTTATTTTAGATAGTAAGTGAATACATTTTTCTATATTACTTAATTCCATCATAAATGTAAAATAATTAATGGGTTTTGGGTATAGCTTTAAAGTAGCTTTTGTTATAATTCCTAGTGTTCCTTCGCTGCCAATAAATAATTGCTTTAAATCAAAGTTAGTATTATTTTTCCTTAACTTCGTTAATTGATTGATAACTTCTCCATCAGGTAATATAGCTTCTATACCTAGTACTAAATCTCTCATGGTTCCATATTTAATTACATTTATTCCGCCAGCATTAGTTGCGATATTGCCTCCAATTTGGCATGAGCCTTCTGAAGCTATAGACAAAGGAAAGTAGAAATTATATTTTTCGACAAATGCTTTTATCTGAAGTAAAGTACACCCAGCCTCCACTGTTATACTACTATTTTTTTCGTCTAATTCAATAACTTTATTAAGCTTAGATAGATTGATAATTATATGTTGATTTGTATCATTAATAGGCACAGCTGCTCCGCAAGTTGAAGTGTTTCCACCTTGAGGGGTAATTTTCACATTATACTTTATACAAAGGCGAATTACTTTTTGTACTTCAATTGCTGATTTTGGGAATATAACTGCAACACTATTACCATGAAACTTTTTTCTCCAGTCTACCTCAAAAACCTGTTTTTGGTTATCATCTAATAATATTGAATCAAGAGAAAGTAATAGCTTTAGCTCATTTAAAAAATTTGTCATGGTAATAGTAGCTTTTTTAAATTGAGTCAATTATAATTTTTGGAATATTTATTCCTGTTTTTGTCATGATCTGCCGAGTACCGGTTGGACTAGTTATATTTACTTCAGTTAAATAGCGGCCAATCACATCTAAGCCAGCATATAAAATATTATTTTGTTGTAACCACTTAGCTACAACATTAGCCATTTGATGATCTTGTTCTGAAACAGGATACACTTCCCCACGGCCGCCAGCGGCAATGTTCCCTCTAATTTGAGTACCTTGAGGTATCCTATGTAAGCAATAATCTATAACGTTACCATTAACTATAAAAATGCGTTTATCGCCTTGTGCAACATCTGGTATAAATTTTTGTAACATGATTGTTTGAGTAAAATAGTTAGTAATAGTCTCAAGGATTACTCCATAATTTACTTCGTTCTTGCTAATTTTAAATACGCCACGACCGGCCATCATATCTAAAGGTTTGATTACACAATCTCCATGTTCTGCTACAAAAGAGTTAATTGAATGTGGATCTTTGGTAACCATAGTATCTGTTATAAAATTAGGAAAGTTTAATATCGTTAACTTTTCATTATGATTTCTTAAAGCATGGCTATTATTTATTACTTTGGTTCCTAATTTTTCGGCATGATCAAGTATCTGGGTTAAATAATAATATTCCATATTAAAAGGAGGATCATTGCGTACAAAGATAGCATGAAAATCCTGACTATTTAAAAGTAATGCCTCTTCCTCTACATACCATGGCTTAGTAATGTCTGGTTCACTATATGAAAACTGTAAAAATTTTAGTTTTATACAATTACATGAAACAATGTTTTTATTTATAAACACATCTTTTGGCAATGAATAATATATTTCATAGTTTGATTCTGATGCTGCTAGTAATAATGAATATGTCGTATCCGTGCTTATCTTGAATAAGCTTGGAGAGTCGCAAATAAAAAGCAATTTTTTCATAATTTAATAATCCTAGACTAAAAGTGGGGATATACTCTTTCATATCCAAGCCCCTGTTTGTTGCCAAGCGACGTCGCCTCCATGGAACTTGAATATGAAAGAGTATAGTGCTATAAAGACATGTAGTTCCTTGTTTAGTGCCTTAGTATTAGGCCAACATTTGTAAATATACCAACAAAAAATCCTTAATACATAATTATATATTGTTTGTTCATCAAAAATGTTGTAAAATGATATGAGGTCTAACTGTTTTGGCTGTTTATGTTATAATTCTATACTTATTGAAGTTCAGTTTGTGAGGTTATCTGATCATATTTAGGGACAGCCGTTTCATCTCATAAATAAATGTATTTAGTAAAACTTAACTGCAATGAGTAATATGTTCTTAAACTAAATTTACTAAGAATCAATTCTATGCCAAAAGTAATTATTAAACCAGATGATATAGTATTTGAAATAGAAAACGATCAGAATATTTTAGATAACGCATTGAAGCATAATTTAAATTTACCACATGGCTGTAAAGATGGGCGATGTGGGGCTTGTAAATGTAAAGTTGTGTCTGGTAATATTAAATTAGGCCAATATAGTAGTTTGGTACTTACTGATAAAGAAATAAAACAAGGATATACTTTATTGTGTAAAACTTTTGCTAATAGTGATGTTGAGCTGTATATACCTGAAATTTTAAATAATTTTCCTATAAAAATTCTTCCGGCTAAAGTCACTAGTATAGAAAAAAATAATAATATAGCTATTATAAAAATGAAAACCCCAAGAACGCAAAAGTTTAATTTCTTTGCTGGACAATATGTTGAAATTATTTTGCATGATAAAAATAGAAGTTATTCGATTGCAAATGCTTGTAAAGATGACGGAGAGGTTGAATTTCACGTTAAGTATTATAAAGGTGGAGTTTTTTCTGAATTTGTATGGAATGAGTTATGTGTGGGACAAATTCTAAGATTTAGAGGTCCTTTGGGTAATTTCAAGGTGCATAAATCAGATAGTCCAGTCATTTTTGTCTGCACCGGAACTGGATTTGCTCCAATTAAGTCAATCATGGAAGAGTATGCTAAAGGTGGCAATAATAGGGAGATGTATTTTTATTGGGGAAATAGAGAACGTGAGGATTTTTATTTGCTAGACCAAATTTATAAATGGAAAGAGAGTTTAGGGTTAAAGGTAAAATTATGTACATCTCGTGACAATGGAGATGATTTTGTAAGTGGATATGTAACAGATCTGATAAAAGATGATTTTCCTGATTTAAGTGATTTTGAGCTATATGCATGTGGTAATATACAAATGATTGAAGATGTTTATGAGCTGTGTACAGAAAAGCTAAAGTTACAAAAGGAAAGATTTTACTCTGATGCATTTATTCCTTCGGCATAACTTTTAGTTAGTTCTATGTAATAGACTAACTTATTCCGTCTAGATTTGGTGAGTCTTTTTATCTTATGAAAAAATATTTATTGATATTATGTGTTTTATTAATTACTGGGTGCGGGTTTAAAGGTCCTTTATACTTACCTAAACCAGGACAGGATAAAATTGAAAAACTTAATTAAATGATGTTATGGAGATATTAAATAATGGCTTTAGTAGATTTAAAAGTTCCAGATATTGGTGGTAGTAAAGATGTCAATATTGCTGAAATTTATGTTAAAGTTGGTGATTTAATTAATAAAGATGATAATATTTTAATGCTTGAAACTGATAAAGCAACTATGGAAGTTCCTGCAGAATTTTCTGGTATTGTCAAAGAAATTTGTGTAAAAATTGGTACAAAAGTTAATGAAGGGGATCTAATATTAAAATTAGATAATCAACAAAAGCAGCAAGAAATAAAAAATAATAAACCACAGCAAGATGAATCGATAAATAAAGTCAGCAATGTGGATGATAGCTGTGAGGTATTAGTAATTGGAGCCGGTCCTGGCGGTTATACGGCAGCTTTTAGGGCTGCAGATTTGGGTAAGAAAGTAACTTTAATAGAAAAACATCCAACATTGGGTGGTGTATGCTTAAATGTAGGTTGTATCCCTTCAAAAGCATTACTTCATGTTGCAAAAGTTATTAATGAAGCAGAAGAAATGAAAAGTCATGGAGTGGGTTTTGGTGAGGTTAAATTAGATATCAATAAAATTAGAGACTATAAATCTGGAGTTGTTAAAAAGCTGACCTTAGGTTTAAATGGATTAGCAAAACAAAGAAAAGTAAATGTAATAGAGGGGATTGCTAAATTTACATCAGCAAATACAGTTAAAGTTGAAACTGAAAACGGTATAAAAAATATTCAATTTGATTCAGCAATAATTGCTGTAGGTTCACATTCAGTTAAATTGCCTAACTTCCCTAATGATGATAACAGAATAATTGATTCTACAAGTGCTCTTGAGTTAGATAGCATACCAAAATCAATGCTTATTGTTGGTGGTGGAATTATTGGTTTAGAAATGGCAGAAGTATATTCTACATTAGGCGCTAATATTACTGTTGTTGAGCTAGGAGATAGCTTAATTCCTAGTGCCGATAGAGACTTGGTTAAGGTATTAGAGAGTCGGATTAAGAAAAAGTATAAGGCGATTTATACTAATACGTTATGTGATAAAGTTGAAGCCAAGAAAGATGGGATATATGTTACTTTTAAAGGCCCAAATGGTTTCAATGAAACGCACAAATATGATAAAGTATTAGTTGCTGTTGGTAGAAGGCCAAATGGAAAAAATCTAGATGTTGAGAAAGCTGGAGTTTTCATTGATGAAAGAGGATTTATTCCTGTAGATAAGCAATGTAGGACCAATATCCCGCGCATATTTGCAATTGGAGATGTGGTTGGTCAACCTATGCTTGCGCATAAGGCTACTCATGAGGGTCGTGTTGCCGCTGAAAATTGTGCTTCTGGAAAGTCTTATTTTGATGCACGCACGATACCTAGTGTTGCTTATACAGATCCAGAAATTGCTTGGATGGGTATTACAGAAAATGAAGCAAAAAAGAATGGCTTGGAGATTGAAGTCGGAAAGTTTCCTTGGGCTGCATCTGGGCGTGCCTTAGGTAATGGTAGGGATGACGGATTTACAAAAATTATTACCGATAAGAAAAATAATAAAATTATTGGTGCTGGTATAGTTGGAGTGAATGCTGGAGAATTATTGGCAGAAGCGGTTTTAGCGATGGAAATGGATTGTGATATTCATGATGTTGCATTAACTGTGCATGCACATCCTACATTATCAGAAACAATTGCTTTTGCTTGCGAAATGGTTGATGGCAGTATTACTGATTTATATGTACCTAAGAAAAAATGATACCACTGCTACGCTTAGTTAATTATACTTTGTTGTTTGCTTTTAATATATTAACAGTATGTACTATTGTTCACGTGCAGTCTAATTAATTTTGAGATAGTATAAGTAAAAATATTTGGATAAGAAATGGGATTTAAAAATATTGCAATAGTTGGTAAACAAGCTTCTCCGCACATTAGTGAATATGTTATGAAGCTTTCTGATTACCTTATCTCAGTTGAATGTAAAATTTTTATTGAAAAAGATACTGATTGTGATATTTTTATTAAGAGAAATTATAACCTTGGAAAATTGGAAGATTGGCTAGATAATATTGATTTAGTTGTTGTAATTGGTGGGGATGGAACATTATTGGCTGTTGCAAGAAGGGTGGTTGATTATGATATACCTGTCATTGGTATAAATCAGGGCAAATTAGGTTTCATGACAGATATTCCCTCAGATGATATGATAGAGGTGATGGAAGATATAATAGTACGTTCAAATTATTCTAGCGAAGAAAGATCGCTGATTCATGGAGATGTTTTTAGAGGAGATACTAATATATATTCAGCAATTGCTTTAAATGATGTTGTAATATCGCGTGGAGCAATAGGTAATATGATAGAATTTGATATGTGTATAGATTCACAGTTTGTTCTATCGCAGAAATCTGATGGAGTAATTTTTTCTACACCTACTGGTTCTACTGCATATTCCTTGGCTGCTGGTGGTGCAATTCTTCATCCCAATGCAAATGTGTTTTCTATTATACCAATATGTTCGCAGTCTTTAACTAATAGGCCGCTAGTTATAAATGATAACTCTGTAATAGAATTTGTTTTAGCAAGAGAAAATTCTACTCAGATTCATTTTGATGGGCAGGAATGCTTTAGCTTACAGTTAAATGATAAGGTTTTTTTAAAAAAATATCCTAAAACATTTAAATTAATTCATCCTATAGAGTACAATTATTTCAGAACATTAAGAAAAAAACTTGAGTGGTCAAAAAGAGTATCATAGTAGAATCATTATGTTATCAAGGTTAAAAATTGTAAATTTCTTATTAATCAGTGAATTAGAATTAGATTTTAATTCCGGCCTTACCGTTGTAACTGGCGAAACGGGGAGCGGTAAATCCATTATTATTGATGCATTAATGATTGTATTTGGGATTAAAGTAACTAATGAGGTGATAAGACCAAATCAAGCCCAAGCTATTTTTGAAGCAGAATTTAATTTAGAGAATAAATCTGCTCTTTTGTGGTTGCAAGAAAATGATCTATCCGATACTGATAATCCAACTAATCTTTTGTGTAAGAGGGTTCTTGACCGTAATGGTAAAAATAGAATCTATATAAATGGTAATGTTGTAACTATTTCACAAATTAAACAAATTGGTGATCTAATATTAGATGTTCATACACAACATGCACCAATAACTTTATTGAAACAAGATATCCAAAGAAATTTATTAGATGAGTATGCACATATTTCTGATAAGGTGGAGCAAATAGGATTTTTATTTAAATCAATATCTAAAGTTGAGGATAAGATAGAATTATTATTATCTAAACATAGAGAGGATGAATTAAGAAAGAACGAGTTCCAAAGAATATATGACGATATATCCGAATTGGCTTTAAAAGATGGTGAATGGTCTGAGTTAGAGTTGTGTCATAAACAATTATCTAATGCACAATTTATATTGCAAGAGCTAGATTTTATTAATAATACGTTAAATGGAGATGGCTCTTCGGTAAAATCTATTATAAATAAGTTAATTGGAAGAATTGAAAATTTGGAAGGCATTTCTTCTAAATATGCAAACCTTTTAAAATTACTTCAAACGGTAGATATAGAGATTCACGAAGCTATTCATGAAGTGAACCATTTAGCTAATTCTACTGAACATGATTCTGAAAAACTCTCTGATATAGAGGCAAGAATAAATGCGATTTTTAATATTAGTAGAAAGTATAGAGTAAATCCAGAAAATCTTTTAGATTATTATAAAGAAGTTGAAGATACATTATCGAACATTAATCAAAGTAATGAGTTAGATACACTGAACAAAGAATTGTTAATAATGAATGGTAAATATAATAAACTGGCTAATATAATTACTGATAAAAGAACACGTGCTGCAATAGGACTTTCTGAGAAAATTACCCAACTATTGCATAAACTTGCAATTAAGGGAGAATTTAAGATAGAATTGATTTCCAAAGGTTCAAAGTCAAGTTTTGGTGTCGAAAATGTCGAATATAAAGTATGTTTTAACAAGGGGCTTGAATTACAATCACTTGCAAAAGCAGCATCAGGAGGTGAACTATCCAGAACAGCTTTAGCACTATACTTGATTTTAAGTACGAATAATCCACCTGAAATAATTATTTTTGATGAGGTAGATATTGGTATTGGTGGTAGAGTTGCAGCTATAGTTGGAAAAATGCTTCAAGAGCTTGGTTATACAAAGCAAGTAATCTGTATTACGCATCAGCCACAAACTGCTAGTTTTGGAGATAATCACTTTGTGGTAAGCAAAATTATTGAAAATGATAATGTTAAGCTTACAGTAAATAAAGTTAGTAATGAGGATAGAGTCCAGGAAATCGCAAGAATGTTAAGTGGTATCGAAGTTACAGATGCTACAATTAGACATGCTAAAGAATTGTTATATCAGCCTCACAAATTGGCCTAACAAATTTGTTATTATGTACTATTTAGTACACAATATCATAAATTAGTTTGTTAACTCAGTTTGTGAATTAGTATTAAATGTTTATTAATATATCAGTAGGTGATGTAGTGTTAAATAATATATTATTTGAAAAGATTAGTGAAAGTATTAAAGAATTACCAAAGAATTTTATAACAAGTCATGATATTGAAGAAAACCTAAAAGTTATCATTTCATCTATTATGAGAAAATTAAATATTGTTACCAGAGAAGAATTTGATATTCAGCAACAAGTATTACTGGCAACAAGGAAAAAGTTAGATGAAATCGAAGCTAAGTTGGATGAATTGGTAAAATAGAAAATGGGATTAGCAAAACTACATGCAAGATCATTAAAAGGTATGAATGCCCTGGAGGTAATGGTTGAAGTACATGTTGCTAATGGATTACCAAGCTTTTCAATAGTGGGATTACCTGATGTCGAAGTTAAAGAAAGTCGTGATAGAGTACGTTCAGCAATTCAAATGTCTGGATTTGACTTTCCGGCAAGGAGAATAACAGTCAATTTAGCTCCTGCTGATTTGCCAAAAGATTCGGGTAGATACGATTTAGCCATTGCTTTAGGGGTATTGATTGGAGCTGGATTAGTTAAATGTAGAGTCAATGTGAGTGATTACGAATTTGCAGGCGAGTTAGCTTTAGATGGTGGTTTAAGAAAAATCAATGGTGCTCTAGCAATCTCTTATTGTGCAGTACAAAATAGGAGAGCCTTTATTCTTCCTATTGATAATGCTACTGAGGCTGGGTTAGTTGATGGTGTTAAGATATATGCAGCTAAAAATCTAAACCAAGTTATCAGGTTTTTAACTGGTGAAGAAGAGATTAAACCATATTTACCAGCTCAAGAAATATTGACTGAATTTGAAGATAATGTATTAGATTTTACTCAAGTTAAGGGTCAGTTAAGTGTTAAAAAAGCGCTAGAGATAGCTGCAGCAGGACGGCATTCTGCTTTGATGGTAGGAAATCCTGGTTGTGGTAAATCCATGCTTGCTCAAAGGCTAACCACTATTTTACCTGAGCTTCCAACTGATAAAGCGATAGAAACAGCATCAATTTATTCATTAACCGGAGATTTTAACTTAAAGCAATGGAGGAAAATACCATTTAGACATCCACACCATACTACCTCAAGTGTAGCTTTAGTTGGTGGTGGTTCTACGCCAAAACCCGGAGAAATAAGTTTAGCACATAATGGAGTTTTGTTTTTAGATGAATTATTGGAGTTTGATCGCAAAGTTCTTGAAGTATTACGTGAGCCATTGGAAACAAAGAAAATTAATATTGCTCGAGCAAATCAGAAGGTTGAGTTCCCTGCTGATTTTCAGTTAATTGCGGCAATGAATCCTTGTCCCTGTGGCAATAAAGGGCATCAACAAAATGTATGTAAATGTAGCCCTGAGCAAATATCAAGATATACTGATAAGTTATCCGGACCACTGCTAGACAGGATTGATATAGTGATTCAAATACCGCAAATCAATGTAAATGAAATTCAATCAATGCCATTAGGGGACAAATCAAGCGCAATTAGAGATCGAGTAATTAATTCGCAAAATCTTCAAATGAAGCGCCAAGGAAAGCTTAATTATTGTTTAAATAACGAGGAAATTGAGATGTTTTGTGGTTTAGAGAAAGATGCAAAAAATCTATTAAGCCAATTATCTGATAAAATGGGGTTATCAGCACGTGCATATTACCGGTTAATCAAAGTAGCAAGGACTATTGCAGATTTAGAAGAATTTGAATACATAAGTAGTCAGCATATTGCGCAAAGTGCTCAGTATCGTAAAATATTTTAAAGTTTGGAGTATCAATGGGAAAGTTCCTTATTGGATTAATGTTTGGTGTAGCAATTGCAATTGGTGTTGTATATTATTTAAATAATTCACAAACTCAATTTACTAGTAAATTTGTGAATGTTCAGGAAAGTAACACAAATAAAGAACCTACATTATTATCACCGGGTACTAAGATAAAGGAAGCAGATAATTCAGCAAAAAGCCAAGATAATAATTCTGAAAGTGATTTTGACTTTTACCAAATTTTGCAAAGTAATAAGAATGATGCTTCAGCTGTGGCACAAAATAACACTGATAAACCACAAACTACTCAATACATTCTTCAAGTAGGGTCATTTGCAGATATCACTTTAGCAAAAGATATGAAAGCAAGATTGGCATTTCAGGGCTATGAAGCCAAAATAAAGGAGGTTAATAAAGATTCTACTACAACAAATAAAGTAATACTTGGTCCTTATAATTCAGAAGCTGCAGTTAAAGATATGCAGCAAGAATTAGAGGGAAATGGAATAAAATCTACAATAATTAAATTAAATTAAAAATAAGTTTGGGAGGTAAAATGAAAATAAAAAAAATTTTAATGACTGTATTGGCATGTGTATTTGTATTCTCTACTTTTGCAATTGGATCTTTTACACCTAAAGAAGGAGTCGATTATACTGTAATTTCATCTAAAAGCAAGACTAAACTGGATAAACATGCTAAAGTGAATGTGAAAGTGTTTTTTTCATTTACATGCATACATTGTAAAGATTTAGAACCATTGATGCAAAAGTTTATAGCTAGTAATAAAAATACACAGGTTGAGATGGTACATGTAGTGTGGGGCGATGACCCAACAATCAAAAGTTTAGCAAAGCTCAATGCAACATTAACTAATGAAGAATTAAAAAATATGAAGCTAAAACGTCTTTACGTTCCGATATTTAATGCATTATTCGCTAATCAAAATTTAACTGATCCTAATGTTTTAAAAGGATTTTTGTCTAAAAATGGGTTAACAAAAGCTCAAATTGACAAATTTTTCTCGGTATATAATTCATTTGATGTTAATGCAACTATTGGAAACTATAAGTCTATGACTGCTGATCCAAAATATGCAGTTTCTGGTACTCCTACAATAGTTGTAGCAGATAAATATATAGTTAGTCCTGCTCAACCAGACAAGTTAATACAAGTAACAAGTGCACTAGTGAATCAAATAAGTACAGGAAAATAGGTAAAGGTATAAAATATGGATATAGAAAAAGCAAGATATAATATGGTTGAGCAACAGATAAGGACATGTAATGTATTAGATAAATCATTGCTTGAAGTATTAATAAATGTTAAGAGAGAGGCTTTTGTTGCTCCTTTATATAAAAATATTGCATTTTCGGATACAGAAATTCCTCTTCCTGGTTCTGGAAAAATGTTGTGTCCCAAAATTGATGCTATGCTTTTACAGGAATTACACTTGAACCGCAATGATAAAGTTTTAGAAATTGGAACGGGAAGTGGATATATAACTGCAATTTTAGCTAAACTCTCTAAACATGTTTATTCCGTAGAGATTAATGAAGAAAATAAGCAATTTGCAATAAAGAATCTTACTTATGCTGGAATTAATAATGTTAGCATAGTTGGTGGAAATGGCTTATCAGGTTTTTCTGAACATGCTTTGTATGATAAAATATTTATTGGTGGAGCAGGATATAATATACCGGAAGAACTGAAAGAGCAACTGACTGTCGGTGGAGTATTAGTGGGAATTGTTGGAAAAGAACCGGCAATGAAGGCAGTTAAAATAACTAGGATTGGTGAGAATAATTTTAAAGAAGAGCAACTATTTGAAACGGTTGCTGAATATTTAATTGAAGGTAATAATTTTAATAAATTTATTTTTTAGGAATATAATAAAATGGCAGATAACGAAAAAACAAAAGCCTTACAGGCTGCCTTAGCCCAAATTGAAAAACAATTTGGAAAAGGCTCAGTAATGAAGATGAATGAGACACAAATTGCAAATGATATTCAAGTTATTTCAACAGGGTCTTTAACTTTGGATATAGCTCTTGGTGTAGGTGGTCTACCTAAAGGTAGGGTAGTTGAAATTTTTGGTCCAGAATCTAGTGGTAAAACTACATTATGCCTATCAGTAGTGGCTCAAGCACAGAAAAATGGTGGAACTTGTGCATATATTGATGCTGAAAATGCGCTAGATGTTGTTTATGCTAGAAAACTTGGAGTTAAAGTTGATGATTTACTTATATCCCAACCGGATACAGGAGAACAAGCACTTGAAATTACCGATATGCTAGTACGTAGTGGTGGCGTGGATGTGGTTGTAGTAGACTCGGTTGCTGCCCTTACTCCGAAAGCTGAATTAGAAGGTGATATGGGTGATAGTCATATGGGATTACAAGCAAGATTGATGTCACAAGCATTAAGGAAATTAACGGCAAACATTAAAAAAACCAACACTTTAGTCATCTTCATTAACCAAATTCGTATGAAGATAGGCGTTATGTTTGGATCTCCAGAAACTACTACTGGTGGAAATGCTTTAAAATTCTATTCATCAGTACGTTTAGACATACGCCGTACAGGTGCTATCAAGAAGGGCGAAGATGTAATTGGAAATGAAACAAGGGTTAAAGTAGTAAAAAACAAAGTTGCACCACCATTTAAACAAGCAGATTTTGAAATTCTATATGGTGAAGGGATATCTCGCTATGGAGAATTAGTAGAGTTAGGGGTTATAAATAAATTGATCGAAAAATCAGGCTCTTGGTATAGTTATAAGAGTTCTAAAATTGGTCAAGGTAAAGAAAATGCCAAGGAATATTTAAAAGATAATCCTAAAATTGCAACAGAAATAGAAGCACAAATCAGAAATGCTGGGGGCAGTAACTTACTAGAAATGCCGCTTGAAGAACAAAATGAAGTTGCATTTGATGAAGAAGAAAATGTTGATTAAGTTGATTAATTGATGATAATACTATTATGTTATAGAATAGTGGCGCATGGTTTGGTGCCACTATTTTCATATGTGGCTAGAAAAAATGAATAATTTAAGACATAAAGCATTATCTCTACTTGCAATAAGGGAACATTCCAGGAAAGAGTTATTTAATAAACTAAAAAAGTATGCTCAAAATGATGCTGATATTATTACTATACTTGATGAGCTTGAAAAAAATGGTTATCTTTCAGAGGAACGCTTTGTTGAGAACTATGTTACCGTTAAGAAAAAAAAATATGGATCATTAAAGATAAAATATTTATTACATAATAAAGGTGCAAGTAGTCAGTTAGTTAATAATTATATTACTAAAATTGATAAAGATGATGAAATAGAGCTGGCTTATCAGTTATTATTAAAAAAAATTAGTGATGATTTAAGTGATAAGTCTGTTGCGCGCGGCATAAGATTTTTGCAGGGCAGAGGCTTTAGCTTAGATATTATTAGAATAGCTTTAAAGAAAGTTAGAGGTAATAACAAATAGAAAGTTATAAGGAAAATTCTGCATTCTTTATTATCAAGTTAACTTGTATATGCGCATATTATAATAATAAAATAATTAATTTAAAATTTCCTAATCTTTATATAAAGTTTAACAAAAAAGGCTATGTTTAACATGTTGTATTTTTGGTAGAATTCTCGCTATTAGAGTAATAGCGAGAATGTATAAATTTTAGTTAACGCTGGCTTTGATTTCTATTTTATTGCTAACTGCATATCCAACATGTTTATTTTTTACATCAAAATAAAAAACACTAAAAGCCGGACTAGATTCATAAGACTCTATATTGGAGGCAGGAGTAAAATTATAAGACATAGTGCAAGAACCACTGCTTGTACCTTGCATTTCAGTTTGACAAAAATCTGCTTGAACTGAAAAGCTCTCGCCTGTATAGTTAAATGATGATTTATCTAGAATTGTACCTGCGCTTTCTGTAGGCAGGTTTGCCCATGTAAGTTTTATCATGCAAGTAGATGATTCTTTAATACCTATACATGAACTATCTGTAAAATTACCTGGTCCAATACTACCACCAGATTCATTGGGTAACAAGACAGTTGCTGTTATTGAAGGATGGATAACCACAGTGTTATTACTGCTACTGCCGCTACCGCATGCGGCTAACATTACTAATGAAATAGATGAAATTGCAATTGCCATTAATACTTTATTGATCATTTTTTTTCCTTAAGATTATATATTTAATGCTGTATTTTTACGGAAAATTAATAACATTAAAATTTACTAATTCCCCTAATTTCGAAAAAACGAACGATTCATATTATAACACATATATCTCGACTTATGGAGCATTGTTGAATCCTTATACGCTCAGTAAGTTTTGCTGTTAAGAATTAGCTATGATTACAATTTGTTCTATTTAGGCTGACTGCGCTTATACACTATGTGTACCTTTCAGACTAGCTCTTTTTCGGTAATCTCTGTTGTTTAATTTTCACTCATATCATCTGTAAATGCATGCAAATGTATAAGGATATTTTTGAATTATTGTATAGGGATTATATTCTCCATCAATATTAGTTTCTGCGCCATTTTCTACTAATAACTTTGCGATTTCAACATTATGTAATAAGAGAGCTTGGTATAAAGCAGTCTTACCTTGCTCATCTTCCATATTAACCAGCTTGGCCCGATCATTTTTATTGTTTTCATTCTCAATCAGTAATTTTACAATTTCAATATTTTGATAGCGAACTGCAGCAATAAGTGGAGTTATACCTTGTTCAAAAATATAACTGGCACCAATACCAGTAGCTAAAATTTTCTTAATTAAACCACAATCGCTATTTATAATAGCCAACATCAGTAACTTTTTTAAGTATTCTTCATCATTTAACTGAATGTCACTATTTTCTCTTACTGCATCTAGAACATGTTGGTTAATTTTAATATAAGTTGGTATATATGCACGAATTAACACACATCTATTTTGATCATTTTTAGCTATAATATCAGATTGATCCCAAATCATTTTATACGTACCAAAATTAAATTTATCTATATGAATAAAACCTTTCTGATAAAATTTATCATCATTTGGTTCAAGCAACATAAACTTTAGACCATTGCCTTTAGCAACTATTATCATTCCAAGAGCATGTCCGTCAAATATTATATGCATATAAATTTGCGATAAATTATTTTTTATCATCTTATCAATTATTCTATCTAAACTTTTTGGCAGATCATTGATAATAGGATATATATCAAATATCTTTTTTAGGTGGTCAAAGCCATAATTATCTTTCTGATATTGACAAATATTAGAATCAGCAATTTCGTTTTTTAACGATTTTTTTCCATCACGAACAATTACTTCTAAACTCTTAGCAAATTGCATTTTTATTTGTGAACGCTGGTGTTGATTTTTACTGTAAGCAATTGACATTGTTTCAAGCCAATATTTAACTTCACCAAGACATTTTCCAGTATCATGTATATTATTGCTAAAAATCTCTGCAATTTTAAGTTTATCTTTTTTACTAGTATAGTCAAAATAGACCAAATCTGGTCTTGATCGTAATTTAGAAATTCTTACTTTTGGATAGTCTGCTCCGGTGAAACAGACATTACCACCCTTGATTACAACCTCCTTAATATATGGGTTTAATGGAAATTTAAAGTTATGTGGACTGTTACGAGTATCCTTAAGAATGCATAAAACAATAAAATAAGCAATTTCTCGTGTAATTATATCTGGGGAAAAATACCTATTATCGATGCTCAGCTTTCTAAATGCATCACATTTAGTATCACATATGCCCAGTACTTCACCTAACAATTGAACTATTGGAGAATTAGAGGTAATTATGTATTCAATCCCCTCTTCAAATAACTTTAATTTATCAGCTTTAGGCACCTCTTCGCCCCTAATCGGGGTTAGCTGTTTTTTTTGAAATTCGCTGATTTGCTTTGCATTTAGCGTGCCTATACCATCAAGCATATTAAATGTTCTATAAGCACCAGTTTTTCCAACAAACATAACTAAAGATCACTTATTTAAAAAGTTAATTTATATAAAATTTATATAAGTAATTAATGTAAAGTAGATGCCATAATTATTATGTAGTATAGAAAACATAACATAGTGTGGCAACTAAATGACAGAAACCCCTATCCATAAAATAATATGTTAATAACTAATTATCAACCAAAAACATATTAGGTTATTCATTTCAGTATTAGAATTAATCTTTTGAATACCCGACAAAATTATTACTTTTACTACAGCCCAATCTTTTATAATAGTAATATTAGTAGGAAACTCTCTTAATAGAAAAGTTAAAACATTTGAGTTTCAAAATATATTGTAACATAATTTAATGAAATAATTACCTATAATATTTATACGCTTATATTTATATATACAACATTTCTTAATTGTGTTACAGTAACGCTTAAACATACAATACTTAAGAATAAGTTTTTACTATTCATATTATAATTCTCATGTAGGAGTCAGACATGTTATCGTCATGTTTACCAAGACAAACTGTGGATCAAAAAATAGCTCCCACTCAAGTGCGGTTATCAAAGTTTAAATTAAATAGTCTTCCAGATGATCAGAGTAGGATATTTACTAAAGAAAATATAGCTAAATTAAAAAATTTTGTTGAGGCTTTGTCATCTAATGGATGCAACGAGCGAGATATAAATAATATATTGATGGGACACAAAACTCCACGGGAAGTGATTAGCATTAGCAGGATTACTAATGATTATCAAAAAAAAGCTATTATTAGTGAGTTAGGCAAGATTGAAACATTAC
The DNA here is from genome assembly GCA_046336365.1 of Neisseriaceae bacterium. Taxonomy (GTDB): domain Bacteria; phylum Pseudomonadota; class Gammaproteobacteria; order Burkholderiales; family UBA11063; genus Aquella. Next base: position 1,815 of record JBKDHQ010000077.1, on the reverse strand, counting down.
TAACGGAACCTGGCTGTTTTAGCAATGCTAAGTTAGATTGTAAGATTGATCCTAAAATTGCAGCTATTTTTACAGAACTCTTAAGGGGTGGATATACGGGGGTTTGGTTTGAAGATGAAGACGTATCTAAAGGTAAACGTAATGCAATCTTTGACGAAATAACCAAAATCCTTAACCCCGACTCTGAGTTAGTTGGCAAGAAAGAAACATACTCATCATCTTCTAAAGGTGATCCATTACGAATTGGAAGTACAAAAGGATTTAATACGAAATACAGAGGACCTCTACCAATCAAATTCACTACACCTTCAAAGAGCAAGGTGGATGATAAAACCGCTTTCAAAAAATTCGAAGAAAGAATTGATTCTATTAAGACAAACATTAAAACAAATGGTATAAGCTATGCCCCAATAGACATTACGTATGTCAATACTGGAGTAATGATTTATCTTGGATTAGGTAGAGAAGCAAACGCAAAACCTGGCATTTATATAACCTTAGAAGGAAAAAGCGATAAAGTACAAGCACAATATGTTCAAGTGTATTATAAAAAAACTTACGATTCAGTTAGTCAGTCAGATAAATTAGTATTAATAAGAGAAGTTTTAACGTTAAAGAGTGGGGATGACATTACTAAATTAAATGGTAATAACAAATTAACCTCCGAAGAGGCTAAGGATATTTTTTCTAATTTCAAAGATTGTGACAAATTAGACGAAGCTAGTATAGATACGCTTAAAAAGGATTTATTGCGTGGTACCACTTACCAAGGCAAAGACTTACAATGTATTAAAAAAAGCTTCGCCAACATTGAGGGCCACTTAAACACTCGAAAAGATAATACCATAGCAGATTTAGATAACGAAGTGCTTTTAACGGCGTTTTTATCTTCGCAAATCGTATTATCCCCAACAGAAAGTCAATACAAATGCCCACTTGAGTTAGACGATGATTCTCACATATCTGCTGCTGTTAAACGACATAAATTTGGAAAAACCGATAAAGATGATGAAAGCAAAGTTATTAGCCACTATGAGATTGTAAGGGATGTGAATGGTGAGAAAAGAATAATAGGAAATCTGACAATAACAACCACATACGCCATAGATAGAAGCGGAGGTGTGATTCTTATTAAAACAGCTGATCAAGAATCAGAACTAGTGCTTGATACTATAGATCCACAAACTCCCACACAGAGTGTAACTCACCGAATATAAGCACAACAAACACAAGAGAAATTGATAGCAGATGCACGAACAGCCAACCACGAAAATACACATGATGCAGCAAATGAATCCGAGTATACTGAACCTCGTATTCAAAGTGAAGAAGCTATAGCAATGTCTCAAAAAGAAATTGAACTAGATAGTAATATAAATTTAGTTAGTTCTTGATTAATTTATTTAAAGGTGACAAAGAAATTGGATCCTTTAATATAGAATATAATTCCCAAGATGAATCATACAATTTTGCTGGATCAAATAAAACCAACAGCAGAATATTAGAAGTTATAGATAACTTAAAGCCATCCAAGCAAGCTGAGACTTCATCAGTGTGGGGAGATATTTTTGCTCGCACTGCGTCGAAAGTTATGAGTATTTCTAAGGATGATTTTGCCTTATTATTAGATGCTGCTAAACAAAAACAAATTTCAGAAGAACAAGATAAGCTTAAAGAATGAAACCTCTGCACATTAAGAGCGAATATGTGGTATAATAAAATATTGATATATATGAATATATTGTGTTTTTGCAGAGGTTGAGATGTCGTTTTTAAATTATGCCCTAGATCAAATGATAGATTCGGATAATCTCC
>JBKDHQ010000076.1:0-565 GCA_046336365.1 Neisseriaceae bacterium | reverse complement strand
ATTGATATTAGTCAACGTCCAAAAATCGTTGATAAAAAAAGCCGCATAGGGGACTTTGAAGTTGACACTATTGTAACTAAGAAAAACACTGGGACGGTTTGTTTGTTCACTATGGTTGATCGAAAAAGCAAGTTAACTTTTATTCGAAAAGTTGAGAATAGATATTCTCTTTCAATAAAAGAAACAATTGAAGATATTTACTTAAATACTACAATTCCAATTAGAACCATCACCTCAGATAATGGACCTGAATTTGCTGAGCATCAAGCCATTAGCACAAACGTATCATGCGGCTTCTATTTTGCTAGGCCTTATCGTTATTGTGATAGAGGTTTAAACGAGCATACTAACGGATTAATACGAAAATATATACCTAAGGGAACTGATCTTGGTACAATCACTGATGAGCAAATAAAACAAATTGAAAATGACCTAAATCATAGACCTAGAAAAGCTCTAAATTTTAAAACACCTAATGAGGTTATTGCTAAATATTTACAACGTATTTCATGTAATCTAGCACGCAACAAAAATTCCTCTGTTGCTTTTCATGATTGAATGGGCC
>JBKDHQ010000075.1:0-2168 GCA_046336365.1 Neisseriaceae bacterium | reverse complement strand
TCGATGTCTTGTGGTCACTTTAACTTATTAATTATATGGTCACTTATATACTTAATTTAATGGTCACCTTGAATTATAATACAGTGGTCATATACGACATTATTACACAGCTTCTGGAGAATCAAACTAAAAATTCTAAATCTAAAGAAATTAAAAAAGTTATTGATAGTTATAAAAAGCATGTTAATAATTGTATAAAAGGGATAAAAGAGAATAATCCAGAGTATAAAGATCTTCTTATCAATAAAAAAGGCGTTAAGACAGTAGCTTATAACTCAAGATTGCATAATGAATTAGGTCATGCAGTACAAATGGATCTAAAAAAATTAGGAAATGATGAATTTGATTCAAAAAAGCTGGATCAATATAATCAGGAATTTAAAAAAATAAACGGTTTTACACCAGCTGAATATGCAGAACTATTTCCTTGCACAATCATTTTTAATCCAGTTCTACAGCATTATGCAAAAGATTATTATACTTATATGACCCCTCAAAATGAACAATTTGATTTGAAGAAAGAGCTACTTGCAAGTAGAGCTACAGAGCCCAAATCAGTAAAATGTGGTGCAATTGTATTTCAACCAACTCCATTTGTATTTCATGGGCCTCTAAATAAACCACCATATATAAAAAAAGAAGTATTTGGTTATGGTATTGATGTTCTAGGAGTTGTAGGGCTTCCCAAAGAATTAACCTTTGATTATTATTATGAAATGTACACAAGTATAATTAAAGAAGCAATAAAAAATGATTCAATACAACACTTAATTTTAAATAGTGTTGGTGATAATGCTTATAGTACAGGAACAGATGCAGAAGAGTGCAAATCATTGAATGCAAGCGCAATGGCAACAGCGATCATTGACTTAAAAAATGAAATTAAAGAATCACAACTTAGAGTAACTTTGCTTGACTTTACTAATAAATTTGAAACGGTATTACCTGAAGATAATTGTAAAATGTTAGAATTTGATTTTAAAGTACTTAGAGGATCAGAAGAAGGTAGTTTGCAAAGCCATGCCTTGACTCAACGTATTTCAGAAGGTGAAATTGTTGCATTAGTAAATGCTACAGATATAGCCTGTTATGGAGGCAATTTTTTAAGTTGTAAGGGTGATCATACTGTAGAAGAAAGAATCCGTCATCAAATTGCACCATATCTACAATATGACGTTAGATATTCGCTAAATAGAGCTTCTATTATCCTCACATTTATTCGCAACAACAAAATTAATAATATGTTAGGAAAATTCTTTAGGATGCATGAAAATGATTTATCTGACGATAGTAACGCAATTCTAAATCTAGATACATTTAAATCTTTGATTACAACTATTAAATATGCATTACAGGAAATGCTAAACGCAAAAGATCCAGATAATTTTGCTAACTTAAAATATACATTACAATTATGTAATCAACTAAGTAAACTTATACAGAATAACATTGAAAATAATCAAAGTGCTAGTTTAATATCTGATCTTAATAAATTTATAGATGAGATACAGGAGATAATAAATATAGGGCCAGAAGAATATTTAAGAAAATTAAGAGCAGCTAATAATGAAAATAATAATGCTTACTCTCTTTATAATAACCGATTTAGTAACGATTTAAAAATTTATTTTTTAAATGATGAAAATAACTTGGAAAATGATAAATTAGACATATTACAATTACTTGAAAACACAACCAGTTTAATTGATGTGAATTTATTGGATAAACTCAATGAAATGATAGATAAGGGGGACATAGATGCTTTTACCAACTTAGCAGAGACAATTAATTTATTGGAGACATTAAGACAAAGAATAGGAAATATCATAGAAAATGAGAAATATGTTAGGTTTAAAGATTCATTTATACAATTATTAGTTAAACTTAATATATTTGAAAATAAAATACAAAATATAAAAAAGAGAGGAGCAAAAGAATATATTGCTGTAGAAAAAGTATTAAAACAGAGCAGAAGGATCGAAGAAATCCAATCTAATACCAATTAAACTATTTAAATTGTCAGATATTTGCAGCTACATGTTTGCATGATTTGTTCACTAGTCAACCCTGCAATAAATTCACTAACAACTTTTTCCAATTTCTCAATACAATCGTAAAATTTATTTTTTATAGTATGATTTTTAATGTATTCCCAAAGTTTTTCTGTA
>JBKDHQ010000074.1:0-9749 GCA_046336365.1 Neisseriaceae bacterium | reverse complement strand
CTATAAAAAATAAATTTTACGATTGTATTGAGAAATTGGAAAAAGTTGTTAGTGAATTTATTGCAGGGTTGACTAGTGAACAAATCATGCAAACATGTAGCTGCAACTATCTGACAATTTAAATAGTTTAATTGGTATTATACCATGCTATAACTAATACAATGTTAAAAATTGGACATGTTGAACAAGCTTTGACAATTTTTGAAGAGATGCAAACTAATAACACAAAGATAAGTCAACAATTATATGGAGCTATGATTCACGCTTTAATAAAAAATAATCAAGCTGTAAAAGCTTTAAATATTATGGAAAATCAATTAAAGGTAAATATTCCAATAGATGAAATTGAATATACGGAAATAATTGATTCCTTGATAAAAATTAATGAGGCAAATACAGCTCAAGACTTCTTAAAATTAATGCTCAATGATAAATATTTGCCAAGCATAAAATTATGTGCTGCCGCAATTCAAGGTTTTCTCAGAAATAACTTAATTCATGAAGCACTAGAATTATTTAATAGCATATTAAGACAAGACTACCGCCCAAATACTATTTTATATACAGCATTGATTGATAAATTTATTGATAAACAACAATTGGATATAGCTTTAAACATTATTAATTTAGGAATAGAAAACAATATATTTTACAAAAATTTGGGGTTTTCAATAAAAGATAAGACATTAACTTTAAAGCGAAACTCTATATTTATTGATAATAACAGTTCATATAATCTATCAGCTCAATTATGCACTGCCATTTTAAATACAATTATTAAAATGTTTCAGCCAGATATAATTAATGTGGTTATAGATTCATATCGGGATAATTATTTTAGAGAAAGAATACATTATAGTGCTGAATCTAATGAGTACCACATAAAAGCTTTAACAAAAAATCAAATAACATTAGAGAAATCCATATCATTTAGTGTAAGAGAACAAATAGAATTACTATTACTAACTAATCCAAATGAAGCTATAAAATGGTTAGAAAGTAGATCTTCTAATTTTGATCAAAATGATAGATTACAGGCATTATGGTCTGAATTAACTCGAGAAGCTGCTAATGAATTAATAGCTAGGTTTCAACTTATACCTGTAGAAGTATTATCATATCTTCATACTGAATTAAACAATAAAGATTATATGGACAGTGATTCAGAAATTTTGTCAAAAATTGATAGGATGGATAACATCTTTGTAGGTATTGATCAAATAAGACTGTTTATATTGACTGTAAAGAAAATAAATAATAATATAGATATATGCGCAAAATTTTGTGCCCAATGGATCCAAGTATGCATAAAAAACAGAATGTTGGGAAAAGCTGTATTTATTTATAATGCAATGATACACTATAGTCTACCTAGAAGTGCCCTTATTTATAGTAAATTAATTTATGCTTTGGTAGATATTGACTTTGCAGATTCTACAATTATTGTTAATTTAATGGTAGGCTTCTTGTGTAGCATGTCAAATGATAATTTTCCACCATCACCGGCTTTATGTAACAATGTCATGAAAAGATGCCTAGAACTTAATCAATTTGACAAAGCACTTGAAGTTCTTAATTGGGCTAACGAAAGAAGCCCTCAATCTCTAGATCAAAGATCGCTAATTAGTTATGATAAAACAATTCATGGATTAATAAAAAATAATAATTTTGAGACTGCATATATGCTGTTTAACGATATAAAAAAATATCTTGACTATAAAAAAGATTTTCGTCTGTTGTCTCTTTATAAAGCTATAATTCATGGATTACTAAAGCATACTAATAAAGTTATTGAAGCTTATCAAATATTTAAAGAAATAGAAAAACATTTGTCACAAACAGATCTATATGATTTAGCGACTTATAAAGACCTAATTCATGCATTACTAAATAGTCGATATACTGATAATGCTTATATGCTTTTCAAAAAAATTCAGAATCATCTAGATATAACAAATACTCGTGATATAGTTCTTTATGATAACATGATTCGGAAATTACTTGATATTAAAGATGTTGACAACGCATTTGCGCTTTTCCAAGAAATTGAAAGTTTTTTACCCAGAGATGAATTTACGAAAGACCTTTATCACAGAGTAACTAAAAGTTTATAAGCTGGAAAAATTAACAAAAAGGAAAAACCTTTAAATATGAATTAGCCAAAAATGTATACGACAAATACAAATATATGTTGGTAAATAAGTCAGGATACATACTGGAAAAAAGTTCCTTTGATTAGCCAATAATAATATATAATATACAGCATTATAAATACATGTATAGGAATATTAGATGAATAAAAAGTTAACTTGCGAGGCTATATTTGCTCAAAACAAAATTATACCTGTTGTTGTATTAAATGATGTAAATAAAGCAATTCCTCTAGCTCATGCCTTACAAGATGGCGGCATTAATATAATGGAAATAACGTTACGAACACCCAATGCATTACAGATAATTGAAAAAATACATAATAGTGTTTCTAACATAATTGTTGGTGCAGGAACAATTTTGACAGAAGATCAATATCATACAGCAATTAAGCATGGTGCTCAATTTTTAGTTTCCCCTGGGCTAAATAATGCATTAATTAATGTTAAAAGTGACTATACTGTCCCTTTCATTCCAGGTGCTATAACCCCAACAGAGGTATTATGTGCATATAATGCTGGATTTAAATATTTAAAGTTCTTTCCAGCTGAAAGTTACAATGGACCTAGCGCATTAAAATCATTAGCTTCAGTATTTCCGGATATTAAGTTTTGTCCTACAGGTGGTATAAATTTAGACAATATAGAGAGATATTTAAGTTTACCTAATATTGCTGGTATTGGATGTTCTTTTGTTGTTACTGAAGAATTAATTACGACATCTAACTATGCCCAAATAACTAAATTAGCAAGACAGGTTAATGCTTTAACTAAATAAGATTTATGTCAAAGTCAATAGCTCGACTTAATAATCAGGATATCAATGACCTACCCAAAGATTTATACATAAATCCTGAGGCTCTACTTGTATTTTTAGAGATGTTTGAAGGTCCATTAGATTTATTAATATATCTAATTAGAAAGCAAAATATTGATATTTTGAATATTCCAATAGTTCAAATAACAACACAGTATATTGCATATATAAATGCCATGACTACAATAAATATTGATCTAGCATCCGAATATTTAGCAATGGCTGCAACTCTTCTTGCAATAAAATCACGGATGATGTTGCCACGTCCACCAAAGCTATCAGATGAAACTGAAGGTGAAGATGATGTAGATCCACGAATTGAGTTGATGAATAAACTAATTGAATATGAACAAATAAAAGAAGCTACTCAAAGAATTGCGAATCTTCCTATAGCAGAACGAGACTATAAATGGGTGCACATAGAAATCAGCTCGGATAAGATAAATCCTCAAGTTACCATTGATGATCTAAAAGTAGCATGGCAAGCTATATTACTAAAAGCTATTTCACAAAATTCAACACATAATATAGAAAAGCAAGAGTTATCAGTTCGCGAATATATGACAAATATTTTAAAAAAATTAGCTAAATATAAAAAAAAGACTTTTTACTCAATGTTTGATGATGATCCATCAGTTCAAAGTATTATTGTAAACTTTATCGCAATTTTGGAATTAACTAAAGAAGGTCTAATCTTGCTTGAGTTACAAAAAAATGATATAATTTTAGTTTTAAAATAAGTCTAAATCAGAACTTTATGAATAAAGACGGCGAACTCGAGTTATCTCGTATAAAGCAAATCATCAATATTTGTTTGCTAACTGCTAATGAACCATTATCAGTAGAACAAATAGCTCTAGCGTTTGATAAACAGATCGAAGAGTCTCTAATAGAAAAAATAATTTTTAGCTTGAATAACGAATATTTAGAGCAAGGTTTAGAATTATTAAGATTAAGTGAAGGATTTCGCCTACGTTCTCAATTAGAGTACCAATCATATCTGGATAAGGTTTATCAAGTAAAACCACCAAAATACTCTAGAGCAGTAATGGAGACCATTACTATCATTGCATATCGACAGCCAATTACGCGTGGTGAAATTGAATCTATTCGAGGAGTAGCAGTAAATAGTAATGCAATTCAAATTCTTTTTGATAGAGAATGGATTGAAGTTATAGGTCATAAAGAGGTACCAGGTAAACCAGAACTATTAGCCACGACTAATAAATTTTTAGAAGATCTGGGGATTGCATCTTTGCAAGAATTACCTCCTTTACCAAAAATTGAATTAAATGAGCTGGAAACCCAAAGTATGCTTATTAAATAAATCAATGTTTTAGAAGAGAGTTAAGAACTAATAATGAATAAAGAATCTTTAATGCAGTTTCCATGCTTATTTCCAATCAAAGTTATGGGAATTAACCAGAGTGCTCTAATATCTGAGGTTGTGGCAATTATCTCTTCATATTGTAGAGATTTTAAACCAGATGTTGATATTACTATTAAACCAAGTAGAAAAGGAAACTATATTTCAATAACTGCAACTATTGTGGCGCAATCCCAAGAGCAATTAGATAATATTTACATAGCGCTTAATAAACATAAACTGGTAAAAGTTACTTTATAAATATGAATTGCTGATAGTGAAACATTATTATGAAACATTGTAATATCAAATACATGGGTAGATGTGACTATATGGAAATCTTACAAAAAATGCAGGAGTTCACCAATAACCGCGTCGCTGATAACCTTGATGAAATATGGATACTAGAGCATGATCCAGTTTTTACGTTAGGATTAGCAGGCAAAAGAGAACATATATTATTTCATGAGCATAATATACCAATTGTTCATTGTGATCGTGGTGGTCAAGTTACTTATCACGGTCCTGGCCAAGTAATAATTTATACTCTTATTGATATAAAACGAATAAATCTTTCAATTAGGGAATTAGTTGAACACTTAGAAGCTGGAGTCATCAATTATTTAGCCAATTATAATATTATTGCAAATGGAAACCGAGAAGCTCCCGGCGTATATGTTGAAGGTAAGAAAATCGCCTCATTAGGGCTCAAGGTAAAGAACGGTTGTACTTATCATGGTTTAAGTTTCAATGTTGCTATGGATATAGAACCATTTAATTATATAAATGTATGTGGATATTCTGGCCTAAAAGTTACACAATTACAAGATTTAGTTACCCTAACTTCATTTGAAAATGTAGTAAATGAAGTAACTATATCAATCATTAATTCTATTTACGGTACAATAAATAAATGACAAATATTCAATTTACTAAAATGCACGGCCTTGGTAATGACTTTGTTGTTATCGACAAAACCAACCAAACCTTTGAACTAGATAATAAACAAATTAAATTTATTTGTAATCGCAAACTTGGAGTTGGCTGCGATCAATTACTTATTATAAATAATTGTAATGGAGCAAATAATGAATATCAATATAGGATTTTTAATAGTGATGGTAGTGAATCAGAACATTGTGGCAATGGAGCAAGATGTGTAATTAAATATATTTATAGTCACAATAATCTAACAGAAAATAATGTAACTCTACATACTAAAAATCGTATTATTACAGGCAGTATATCAAAAGATAGAAAAATTATTAATGTTAGCATGGGTATTCCTTCTTTTAAACCACAGGATATACCATTTATCCATAGCTTTAACCCAAATAATATTTATGAATTAGAACTTAGCAATACATCTATTCAATTTGGGGTTGCATCAGTTGGTAACCCACACGTTATTGTTAAATTGCGTAGTGATGCTGAAATGCAAGATAGGAAATCACTGGAAAAACTAGCTAAGCTAATTCAAAACTCAGATTATTTCCCAAATGGGGTAAATGTGAACTTTTATTTGAAGCTAGATAATAATACTATACAATTAATTACTTATGAACGTGGTTGTGGCTTTACTGATGCTTGTGGAACTGGGGCATGTGCTACAGCTACATATGGGATTTTACAAAACTATCTAGAAGAAGAAGTAAAAGTATTAATGCCTGGCGGCAGTATCGTAGTTAGATGGGATAAAATAAATCAACTAATGATGATTGGCGAAGCTACTGAAGTATTTAATGGTAATTTAAATCTACTAATATAGAATAAATAAGAAATAACATTATAAGCGCAGCAGTTACGTTATTACAACCAAAAAGAAACTTTTATACTATAAAGTTGTAAACCTTCGTATAACAATGATGCTGCAATTTCAATGTGAATAATTGTGAATATATAAATATGAATATTGTTCTACCTGGTCTATTGTGGCAAACTATTGGTGATATTGATGATCTTTACCTTAATGCCAAAATTGATAATTTTAATGAATTAATTAAAAGAGCTAGTATTGTAGTACACAATTTTAATTATAGCGATTTTTTATATAATAGCATATATGATACAATGTATAGCCATGGTGAGTATCGACATGGACTTGCACATTTTCTAGCTAGTGAATATGATTATACAAATAATACTGATCTATGTGGTAAGCACCCTTATTTTTTTATCATGCAACCAACTCATTTACGGATAGATCGTGATCGTTTACTAATTTGTGAACCAGAGTTATTACAACTAGATATGAATGAAGAAAAAGTTATTATCGATGCAATTAATAAACATTTTGCTGGTGAAATTATAGTATACTATATCAGTGATAGCTTTTGGTTAGTAGGCATTAATTTTAAATTAGAGAAAAGCGATACTTATCCATTAATTGATATAATTGGTAAAAATATTAATGATCACTTACCCAAAGGAACAAACAGTATTTTATTTAATAAATTATTAAATGAAATCCAGATGTTACTATTTAGTTTGCCATTAAATAATTTACGCAAATCTGATGGTTTATTGATAACAAACAGTGTTTGGATGTGGGATATACAAATTAATTTATCGTCAATCATTAAAGTTTTCTGTGAAAATAAAGATGGAAAAAGAAATAATATTTATATTAACAATAAAATGTTATTTTCTCATGCTAAACCACAATATTCTCTAAACTCAGACGATGGACTAATCTATTCTTATAATCCATATGTATATATGCTAGATGATGAGTTAACTAAATTTATTAATAATCAAAATCTAATTTTAATTGATAGTCTATATTATCCATGCTCATATGCTGATTCTAGTAGCTTTATTAATTTATTAGAACTTTTTGACAAAAAAGTTGCTCATGTATTATTACAGCAACTTAAAAAAAATAAGTTAAAACGTATACATTTATTTGTTCCACAACAAAATAATACTATTGAAATAACGATTAGTAGGTACGATAAATATAAATTCTGGAGAAATAATACTTTTCCAAAGTTAATTAAGGAAATAATGTGAAATTAAATTTAAAAGATACATTAAAAAAAATGTTTAATGCTAAGACAGATGCTTCAAAAATAACAAAAAGTTCATCAGCTAAAAAAAATAATATTAATAAAAAGTCTAAAACAATTAATAATGAAATACCTAATATTAATAGTTCAAATAATAAACAAATATCTAGAATTAATCAAAAAAGTGGTGAAACAGAATATAAAAACACTAAAGGTAATCAATTTAAAGCAAAAAAAACTAAATTAATTGTTCCTAATAAACAACAACAAGTCATAGCAAAACAGATACGAGATACTCGCTTAAACACAAATAATAGTGAGGTAATGCGTATTACTAAAGCTTTATCCGTTTCCGGAGTGGGTTCTAGACGCTATTGCGATGAATTAATTAGAAACAGGCAAGTAACTATAAATGGAAGAATTGCGCAATTGGGGCAAGTAATTAATTCTCATGATAAAATTGCGGTTAATGGTGATTATATAAGAATTAAGTGGGCTGATCGTTTAGCCAGAATAATAATTTATCATAAACCGGAGGGAGAGCTGGTATCACGTAGTGATACTGAAGGACGTGTAACAGTATTTGACAAAATTCCAATACTTAAAAACAAACGTTTTATTGCGGTTGGTAGGCTTGATTTTAACACTAGCGGTTTATTAATTTTTACAACTTCAGGTGATCTTGCAAACCATTTCACTCACCCTAGATATGAAGTTGAACGAGAATATTCGGTACGTATTTATGGAGAAGAACTAACTATAGCACAAATTCAGCAATTAAAAAGTGGAATTAAATTAGATGATGGTATAGCAAGTTTTATTGAAATTATGAAATTGGATGAGCAGAATCAAGACAGTAAAAACCATTGGTATAAGGTAATTTTACAAGAAGGTCGTAATCGTGAAATACGTAGGATGTTTGAGTATTTTAATCTTAAAGTAAGCCGTCTAATCCGGACACGGTTTGGTCCAATTGCCTTACCGCCAAGATTAAAGCGTGGGCAATATTATGAGTTAAATGAAATCGAAGTAGCACAGGTTATGAAAAAATTTGGATTAAATATTGCTGGTAGTGAAAAATAGGCATAACAATGTCATTACAAATTTATATTATTGTAATGATTAAGAGAATACTTCACCTTGATCAATAAGATAGGTATACATATAAAAAGGAAGTTAAATGTCAATAAAATCAGATAAGTGGATAAAAAAAATGGCACAAGAATATGGAATGATTGAACCATTTTCAGTAGATCAAGTTCGGACTCAAGATGGTAATAAGATTATCTCATACGGAACTTCCAGCTATGGCTATGATATTAGATGTGCTAACGAATTTAAAATATTTACTAATATTAATAGCACAATCGTTGATCCAAAAAATTTTGATCCGCAAAATTTTGTAGAGTTAAATGCAGATTATTGTATTATTCCACCAAATTCTTTTGCATTAGCTCGCACTGTTGAATATTTCAGGATTCCACGTAATATACTAACAGTTTGCCTTGGCAAATCCACTTATGCTAGATGCGGAATTATTGTAAATGTCACCCCATTTGAACCAGAGTGGGAAGGATATGTTACTCTTGAATTTAGCAATACTACACCACTTCCAGCAAAAATTTATGCTAATGAAGGTGTTGCTCAAGTACTTTTTTTCGAATCAGATGAAGAATGTGAAGTGTCATACAAAGATAGAGGTGGTAAATATATGGGACAAGTTGGGGTAACACTACCTAAAGCTTAAATATAATTAAAGATAAAAAATTTCTTCCACCATCTGAAAGGAAACCTATATGCCTACAATTGCATTTTTTTATGTTATTGTTGTTGTACAAAGGTTTTTGTATGATAATCAACAATATACATCTGGTATACCAAAATTATGAAGCTGTATCCTCTATCTTAAGGACAGGTACCTAATAAACAGCGTAAATTAATGGAAGCATGGATTGAATTCTGTCAATTATTGTAAATATTTAACAGAAATGTAGGCAGGTATGTAGTATGTTGGATTACGTTCCCACCTATTAATAATTTTATTTCATTATTGTCAAAATTCTGATTTAACGTCAGAATTTTCTTTTATAGAATCACATTTTCTCTTATCATTTTCTACTAACTCATTGGCTTCAGGGTAAAATACTTCTGCAGCCTTTGCAGATAGATGTTGGAAAGTATAAGCATGCCTTTCAGACAATTGAATCTTATAATGTGCCCTGAAATTTGATCCACCGTCATAGAAATAATTAGGTTAAAATTCTAATTATTGAAACTTCTGCAATATAGGTTATAATCTTCTAATTACAAAAATATACTAAATTTTCTAAGCTAAAATTTTTTAAAATCTGATTTTTTGTTAAATTTAAGTAAATTTTCATAAAGTATACTAGCCCAATCCCTATTAT
>JBKDHQ010000073.1:0-12338 GCA_046336365.1 Neisseriaceae bacterium | reverse complement strand
ATATTAATAATAATTGTCCCAGATTATGCCCAGAAATGCTTGTTATTACTATAAATCTATAATAATATCATATACTTACTCACTATTGAATGGTATTTATAAACCCGCTCCCGATAGATTAATATATATTTGTACTAATGTAATAGTACATCAGTACAAACGTGGTTACAATATATGCATATATATAAAAATCTACACACAATATAGCAATTCATTAACAATAACAAAGACATGCACTATGTATTAATATATTTATAACACAGACTACCGATTTGGGAGTTTCAGTGAGGATAAGATATGTACAGATACATACCTATAATTTATCTTACCCACATTTTAGCATTTTGCCTTTAATTTTCATTAAGCTATTTCAATAAACTAAATAAACGAGTAAGAGTTTACAAGTGAATGTAGTTTTATGATATAATTATTTATAGTATAATTTCAACTAAATTTAGTTTTTTAACCTATAAATAGTGGACACATTACAAAATGTTCCACTTTATTTTTTATGTGATACTATGAATAATAATCAAAAATATATAAACTTGGGTACTAATAGATTGAATATATCAAGAATTGGTCTTGGCTGTATGGGCATGTCTGAATTCTACGGTGAAACTGATGATAATCAATCTATAAAAACTATTCAAAAAGCACATGAATTAGGTGTGAATCATTTTGATACTGCAGATATTTATGGTTGTGGGCATAATGAGAAATTATTAGCTAAAGCATTAAAACCATTCAAAAGAGAAGATTATATTATTGCTACGAAATGTGGGTTTATTCGTAATGATAGTACTCAAGAAATCATAGGTTTAGATTGTAGCCCAAAACACATAAAAAAAGCTTGTGATGAAAGTTTAAAACGTCTTGAAGTAGATTATATTGATTTATTTTATCTTCATCGAAAAGATCCTAAATTACCAATTGAAGATAGCATGGAAGGATTAACCGAATTAGTAAAAGAAGGTAAAGTGCTAAATATTGGAATATGCTCAGTAAGCCCAGAAGCTATCCAAGCTGCACATAATATTCACCCGTTAACTGCAGTTCAATATGAATATTCTTTAATGACCAGAGATGTAGAAGTAGATATATTGCCATTATGTAAAAAGTTAAATATTGGTTTGATTGCTTATTCTCCAACTGGAGGCGGTTTTATATCTGGGAATATTAGATCTGTAGATAATCTAGCACCTGATGATTTTAGAAGAATGCTACCACGGTTGAGTTATGAGAACATAGCACACAATCTTAACATTGTTGCTATAATTCAAGATCTAGCATCTAGGAAGGGCTGTACTGCAGCACAAGTTGCTTTAGCATGGCTATTAGCACAGTGGGATAATCTAGCTGTTATCCCGGGAACAAAGCGTACGAGTTACCTCGAAGATAACCTCAAAGCTAATGATGTATTATTTACACCCGAAGAAATAGAATATTTAAATACCAGTATACCATTTAGATGTGCTAAAGGCCCTCGGTTACCAAAAGAAATATTAAATCTTCTTAATAATTACGAACTACCTTTATAATATATAAATTCTTTCTTAAAAATTAAAGTTCAATATATTGTCTCGTTTTTTGCCCTTTGAATAAAAATAGATACCGTGTGGTTAAATATTCATGATTAGTAGATAAGTATGAGTCATAAAGATAAAAATGATTATAAGATAAAATTATCTCCATATCATAAAATATTTTATAATGAATGGATTCTTGCTCCAAACAGTAGCAAATATAATATTACCTTTGACCAGACCTTATCATCCAGTTTAGACCTAGCTAAACTAAAAAGTTCACTTCATCGTTTTATTTCAGATCACTTGATTATTAATAGCCATGTAAAGCAAATAGATGGTGAATTATATTGGGTAAGAAATAATAAGATAGTTGAGCTTGAATATTTTGATTATTCAAATAATCAAGAGCTAATCTTTAATTACATATCAAAGCCTTTTGAGCTTGATGCTAATGCTTTATATAGATTTGCTATATTTGCTGAATATGGTGGGAAGTACAGATTTATTATAGTAATGCATCATTTGATAATTGATGGAAACTCTTTTGATTCATTAATAAATCAAATATCTAATTATTATAACTCATCGACATATAAGACTAATTATTCTTTAATAATGCAAGAAAATGCATTAAAAAATTGCTCTCAATCATTTCATGCACAGTTAGAACAGTTTGGTGCGCAATATCAGAGCTTTTGGGACGACAAATTAAATAAAGTTGAACCTCTTGATTTGAGATGGGCAAAATCTGAAAGTGATTCCAATAAAATCAAAGAATATAACTTTAATTTCGCAACAGATGAAATAGTTGTAAAGCTTGCTCATAGTGTGAAGCAATTAGACGTCACTACATATATTTATAGTAAATGTATATTTGCTATTTTACTACATAAATATACCAGCCAAAATGAAATTGCCATTAGCTATCCTATTGCCATAAAAGATAATATACCATTGGTATCAGGTGCACAAATTAATACTAATATAATTATTTATTCATTTACTTCTAAAACGACATTAATTGATTTACTTAATCAAACCAAACAGTTTTTAGAATTATCAAAAAACTCGAAAATAAATGTAAGCCATTATCCAATCAATTATATTATAAATAATTCAAATAAGAATTTATTAGATGTTATGTTTGCACAAACCAATCTAAAAAATGAGCCTTTCGATTTTAATGAAGTAAGTGTACTTAAAGTAAATTCTGATTTTAATATAGATGTGCCAATAAAAGTTATTTTTGAAGTGGAAAAACAGAAACGTACAATCAGCTTCAGAGTAAGATATAATATATCAAATATAGATGAAGTTATAATTACTAACTTTATCAATCAATATAAAAATATGTTTTTGAAAATTCTAAACGATTTAGATTGTGGCGTTACTAATAAACCAATTAGTGCGTACTCAATATTAAGTGAGCATGAGTATAATCAAATCATATATAAATGGAATAAATCTAATGTACTCTATAATAATCAAAATATACAAAGTCTATTTGAAAAACAAGTTATACGAACTCCAAACAATATTGCAATATACTATGAAGGCAAAAGCTTTACCTACTATGAATTAAATGAACGTGCTAACCAGTTGGCGCATTACTTAAGAACAAAGTGTGGTATTATAGAGAATGATTTAATAGCTTTGTATCTAGATAGAAGTGAGTACATGCTAATTAGTATAATTGGTGTACTCAAGGCTGGCGGTGCTTATCTTCCTATTGATGTAACCAATCCAGAGAAAAGAATCACTTATATATTAGATGATGCAAAAGCAAAGCTGCTAGTTACCAATATGTGCAGGTACAGTCATATCTCTCTAATTAACAATAATCGCTTAATGAATATTGAAAATAATGCTCTACCATTAAAAAATGAGCATAGCTATTATATCAATAAATGTGAGCAATTACTTGATGAAAATATGCCAATCATTGTTATAGATGATTACGATTTACAATCTCAATTAAAAGATTATGCAATAGAAAATCCACAATTAAAGATAACTGGTAATAGTTTAGTTTATGTAATGTATACTTCTGGAACTACAGGTAAGCCCAAAGGAGTCATGCTTGAACAACTTGGAGTAACTGCAAGAATAATGGCTATGATTAAAAAGACTGGTATAAACCCAAGCAGTAAATATTTATTTAAAACAAATTATGTATTTGATGTGTCATTTTCAGATATATTTATGACATTATTATCTGGAGCATCATTATATATTACAAAATCAGTCTTTAACATAGATGAAATCTATAATTTAATAGTAGAAAACGATATAGATATTTGTCATTTTGTTCCATCCCAACTTGATGTGTTGCAAGATTATCCATTTAAAGAATATATATTCAATCAATTACAAATAATAAATGTAAGTGGTGAAAAGTTCAGCAAATCATTAATGTTCAAAAATACAAATATAAAATACATAAATTATTATGGCCCAACTGAAGCAGGAGAAGTAAGTTATGATATTACTGATTTACAAAATCATATATCAGAGCATTTAAAATTAGAAACTATTGGTTACCCATTAGATCATGCAAAACTATATATTTTAGATAGCTCCTTAAAACCTCTGCCAATTGGTGCCATTGGAGAGATATATATAGGTGGTGCAGCTTTAGCTCGTGGCTACCTTAATCAACCAATTTTAACTTCAAAAAGATTTATTGCGAATCCATTTCAAACAGAAGAAGAGAAACGATATAATAGTAATTCTAGAATATATAAAACTGGTGATCTAGCACGTTATTTACCTAATGGCAATATAGAATATATAGGGCGTGTTGATAATCAAGTAAAAATCCGAGGTTATAGAGTGGAGCTAGAAGAAATAGAATCTAGATTATCTCATTACCCAACAATAAAACATACTATAGCATTAATACAAAGTGATTTTATTAGTGTAGATAAAAATGAACAATATATAGTAGCGTACTATGTTTCTGAAAGTAAATTAGATGAGCACTTGATTTATAACTATTTAGCTCAAGAATTACCCGATTATATGTTACCAGACCTATTTGTTCATTTAGAATATTTGCCATTAACAACAAATGGTAAATTAGATAAAAGTAAGCTACCCAAAATTCATATTAATGATAATATAGAAAATTATGTAAAACCCAGAAATGAGGTGGAACAAAAAATTTGCGAGATTTATGCTGATATATTAAAATTAGATGCAGATAAAATTAGTGCAAACGCTAATTTTTTTAAATTAGGGGGCAACTCTATATCTGCAATACGACTAACCTTTAAATTACAAAATTATTTTATTGTTGACGTTAATGACATATTTGAATATAAAACACCAGCAAACCTTGCTAAATTTCTTCTACCTAATCATACCCATCTAACTGATAGATTAGAACAGATTAAATTGATGTACTCTAAACTAAAACTTAATAAAGAAGCTAAGTATACATCAATAAAGCAAAAGCATGCTATATATAAGCGAAAAATGGAATCATTCACATTTGATAAAAAAACCAGACCAATTTCCACTATACTATTAACTGGAGGTACTGGATATTTAGGTTGCCATTTATTATATCAAATCTTGAGTACAACAAACCATACTATATATTTACCTATAAGGGCTGATTCTAAAGAACATTCTTACAAAAGATTATATAATAAATTTAAATACTATTTTGATAAAGATTTAAACATATACTCAGATAGAATTAATGTATTTCAAGCAAACCTTAATAAAGTAAATCTAGGTTTAGATAAATCTGAATACGAAAAATTAGCTAGTAATATTAATAGCATTATACATTGTGCAGCACTTGTTAAACATTATGGGAGTAATAGTGAATTCTACCTAGAAAATGTACAAGCCACAATAAATTTGCTAGAGTTAGCTAAGCTTAGCGCTAATAAGGATTTTCACTATATATCAACTATTGGAGTGTTTGCAGATAAGTCTATTTCTGGTTACAGTTATAACATTTTTACCGAAGATAGTATAGAAATGAAATACGCTAACTTAGATAATATTTATACCAAAACTAAATACCAAGGTGAACAAGTTACTCTTAAATATAGAGAATTTGGAATTAAAACTAATATTTACCGAATTGGAAATCTTGCTATTAATTCAGTTACGAAAAAAACTCAAGAAAATGTGGAAGATAACGCCTTTTTACATCGCATTAAAACCATATTAAATTTAGGTATGGTTCCTCAGGAATTAGATACAGTAGAAATTTCACCAGTAGATTGTACTGCTACTGCAATTATATTGTTATTCAACCAAGAATCATTATATAATCAAATATACCATGTATTTAACCCTAAAAAATATAGCTTATTTAAGCTACTTAATAATAAATCTAACAATATCAGACAAGTATCATTGGCTACATTTATTGATACTATTGTAGCACAAACAAATACTTTAAATATTTATAAAATCGAATTGTTTATCCTACATCAATGGGGTTTAAAATCTAATATAAGTAATGTATCTGAAACAGTTATTTTTCAAGATAAAACCAATTATATACTTGACCAACTTCAATTCAAGTGGGCAAATATTACTAGAAGGGCTTTGTCTAAATATAGTTAAAGATTTTATTTTTAGAAATTTATCTTTAAGTTATTTCGATGAAATAACTATAAATACATTTAATTGTATTCATATTGCTTAGTGTCGCTAAAAATGTTATAGTGTATACCTAAATTCTAGATCATCAATAAAAGGAAATTTAGTATGTATAAAACGCCCAAGATATTCGGTGAGCTTGATCGTATAGCTCCTTTAATTCCTACTCCCATATACTGGTTAGATACAAATTATGTAATTATGGGTGGTAATGATGCATGTTTAGATGCAATAGGAAGTAATGCAAAAAGCATGAGCGAAGTACTGATTGGCAAAACCTACTATGATTATTATCCAAAAGAAATTGCAGATGAGTTAACTAGGCTAGTCAAAATAGTTTTGGAGACAAAACAACCAACAAAAATAGAAGAAAAAATTGTAGACGTAACAACTGGTAAATTCCGGTATTATGAGACAGGAAGAGCCCCTTTATTCGATTATGATGGTGAGTTAGTAGGAACCATTTGTCTAGCAATGGAAATTACAGATAAAAAAGAAAAAGAACACCTAGAAACAGAAAACCAAGCACATATGATTCGTGCTGAAGAAGATGAAAGATTTAATCAGATTGTGCAGCAAGTTGTACATGATATAAGGTCTCCTATTGCAACTATGCAGATGGTATTGCCTCATTGCGAAATTCATCCGGAGAATGTACGAGTTACGTTAAAGCAATCGGCAACTAGAATTCAAGATATTGCTAATCAACTTTTACACCGCTTTAAACCACAAAATAGCAAGAATGACTCTGTAATATCTGAACCAGAACGTTCACCATGTTTAATTAGTACTAGTATTTTAGAAATTATTTCAGAGAAGAGATTTGAGTATGGTAACCTATCTATAGATTTTGTTTCTAATATTACACCACCTGGCTATTTTTCTTTTGCAAATATTGATGCACAATCATTTAGACGCATGTTATCAAATCTAATTAATAATGCTGTTGATTCATTAAAAGGCAAAAAAGGTAAAATTACTGTACATCTAGATGCTCTAGACAACAAAATCATGATAATTGTTGAAGATAATGGCTGTGGCATGCCTGACACCGTTAAAAATAAAATTCTTAATGATATATCAGTTACCGATGGTAAAGAAGATGGCCATGGTATTGGTTTTGTTCAAATTAGAGATACATTAAATAATAATCAAGGTGAATTAGATATTGAATCTAAACCTGGTATTGGTACAAAAATTATTCTTATCTTCCCGCAAGTTCAAACACCAGATTGGATTGCCGACAAGATCAAATTAAGAGATGATGATATTGTAGTAATATTAGATGATGAACCATCTATTCATGGAGCGTGGGATACCAGATTTAGTAGAATCTTCCCAGGAATTGAATGCAAACACTTCGAAAATGGTTTAGCAGCAATAGCATTTATCGAAGGATTATCAAATGATGATAAGAAACGCTTATTTTTATTAGCTGACTATGAATTATTAAAACAAGATATGAATGGGCTCTTGGTAATATCGAAAACTAAGATAAAGAGATCAATTCTAGTAACCAGCCATTATAATAATGATGGAATAAGAGCTAAGGCTCAGAAAACAAAAACTAAAATATTACCGAAGCCACTTGCTGCTGAAGTTCCTATCACTGTTTCTAAAACAAAGCACCCTAAGTATCAAAATAATAACAATATTTCAAAATTAAAAAAAGTTGACCTAGTTCTTATTGATGACGATGAACTTATAGTACAATCACTCACCCAGTTTCTTCTAAATGACAAAAAAGTTGATACATATCATAGTGGGATAGAATTTTTAAGATCAGCTAAGGATTATGATATAGATACTAAATTTTTAATTGATTTACAATTTAAAGGTGAAGAAACTAGCGGTATAGAGATTGCAATTAAACTACATGAACTTGGTTTTAATAAATTATACCTATTTTCAGGCTGGGATTTGAGTGGTGATAGTTCTGTACCATACTATGTAAATGTTATTGAAAAAACAGACATTGATGCAGTCGTAAATTTAGCAGAGTCATAGTGAATTTTATTACGCCTTATTTATTAATAAACTTTGACAAAGTCAGGAAAAATATACAAAGTAATAGTCAAGACTTTTTTGACAAAATATCTTTGAAAATTGTGTGTACAGGCAACCATTTTCTGTTGATGATTAACATGTGCATTAAGTATGGGTTGATTATTATAATCCGGATCCTGACATTTCCTTATTTTCTAAATTATTATCTGAATTATACGAAATATCTAAAAGAAACGGATTGAAATTTGTATCAATATCTACAATGTCGATTCCTTCTTTAGCTTTAATATATCTAATGAGATATAGAGTTAATGGTAGTAATATAATTTCTATAGATGTTTTAAAAATGAATTGACGGATTATTAAAAAGAATATACTATTATGAGGCATTTCCCCAACATATGCAATTATTATAAAAATACTAGTATCGAAAATAATACCTATTACACATGATAAAAAGATCCTTTTTAATAAATATAATAAATTATTTTTAGATGCTTTTACAGCGCTAACTTTCATTTTTGCTAAGATATATGAATTTGTGAATTCTCCAATAATGTAGCTAATCAATGACGCAATAATAATCCTAGGAATCGCCCCTAAAATTAAGGAATATGCATTCTGATTATGCCAAAACTCTGAGGCTGGAAGTAAAACAACCAAATTTAACATACTAACACAAAATACAAAACATGCTACTGATCCCCAGATCAATTGTCGAGACCTTTTATATCCATATACTTCTGTTATAATATCGCCTACTATATAACAGATTGGAAAAACCACTACTCCACCAGACATTGTATAATTAAATATTGTAATTAACTTTGAAGATGCAATGTTTGCTGTTAATAAAGCACTAATAAATAGCATACTTAAAATTGCAAAATATTTATATGTAATACTATTTTTTCTTTCTATAATAAGTTGATTATCATTTGAAACTAGTTCTAATAATGTTAATGTATCTTCAATAGTTAATTTTGATAAAATGTATCGATGTGAATTCATTAGTTGTTTAGCTTTTAGTGTAAAAAATCCTCTTGGTGAATCAACAATTTTTAATGTAACAATATGATCGCCATTATCATCTTTTGATATATCAACCAATTGATATATTATGGAATTAGGCTGCTTATATCTAAAAATATTTTTTAGCAATTGAAACATAGCTTACTGCCTTATTAACCTATAGTTTGATATTTGATAACTTTTATTTGTCGAGCGATATGGATTTATATCTAATCCACCACGTCTTGTATAACGAGCATATACTGTTAAATGTTCTGGAGCGCATCTTCTTTGGATATCATTAAAAATTTTTTCTATGCATTGTTCATGAAATTCATTATGATTTCTAAGTGAAACTATATATTTAAGGAGACCAGCTTGGTTAATTGTTAAACCAGAGTATTCTATAAATACAGTACCCCAATCTGGCTGCTCTGTCACTAAGCAATTAGATTTCAATAAATTAGAGTATAGTTTTTCAGTAACATACTCGCTATCTGTAGTTAAATAATCTGGATTGGGTTGATATATATCACACTCTATATCTAAATTATCCAAACAATGAGCATCCTCTATAGGTGAAAATACGTGTTTTGAACTATCAATATCTATAATTTTCACTTTCACAGGTGTACCTACTGCATTACTAAGATCTTTTGTCAATATGTTAATTAATTCATCAATACTATTAAGCTTAGTATTATTCAGGCTATTAAAATACAGTTTCATTGACTTAGATTCAATAATAAATTCTGAATGTGCAGGGTATGAAATCTCGCCAATAGCTACCATAGGCTTACCTTTTGAATTTAACCAAGATACCTCATAGTGGGTCCATATATCAACCCCATAAAACCCAGGATTATCGCTATCAATACCTAATTCAGCACGTTTAAGAGCTCTCGGTATTGGGAATAATAAATGTGGATTGTATTCAGAAGAATAAGCTGATTTTTTACCTAATTCAGATAAATTTAAATTCATAGGTTGAATAGACATAATAGTCTCCCTTTCAAAAATTATTTTGATCCTCAATTATCAATCAGTGTATAACGTATTTCTACAATATTTCCAATTATAGTATATTTATTGCTAGGATATTTTAAATTCCCTATTAACCCATTTAATGGTTTTAATAAAATAGCATTATTAGTCGAAAAGATTTTGCATACAAAAAGCTGCCCACCATCATTGATAAGTATCATGTTATCTACAGAACAATTTTTTTCTCTATCAATCAACAAAATAGATCCCATCTTTAATATCGCACCATAATCATTATTTGGTATTGTAACTGCAAAATTTTTTTCACTAATATCTAATTCTGTAACAATATAATATATTGTGTTATATGTATCTAATACAGTATTACTTAATACATCATCCCATAATATTACTGGAACATACTTATAGTTAGTGCTTTTGATTAAATTTTGTTCTGAATGTAACTTCTTTAATTCAATCTCTCCAATTAATTGACTAACAGTTATATTAAAAAACTTAGCAATTGGCAATAAACTATCAATAGTTACATTGACTCCAGAACTATTTCTTAATCTAGCTATAGTGGTAAAGCTTACACCAGTATATTTTGATAAAGCTCGGTCATCAATTTTATACTCACTCATTAAGAATGTAAGGTTTTCACTTAAGGTTTTATTTTGCACCATTTTTACCCAAAAATTTAATAAAGTTTTTTAACACTTTAATCTTGCATATAAGAATAATATATGATACAATCATGTTAAATATATTGAACAGAATGTGTTATGCACAATAAGCGATGCGCATAACAAAGAACTTATTATAGCTGGGAACTAGAATAAGACGTTCATAAACAAACCTTTAAACAGCAAAGGATGGTTACTATGTTATGCACAGCACATAAGTATAACAAATATTGTATAGTTTCACAATATATCAATGCAATTTCTTTAGTTTATAATGTATTAAACACCTTTATTTCTATCATCGACAACAACAAGGAAAATTTCCTGTTTTTGCTGGATGCAGTATGTAAACTGCAGTCTAGTAATAGTCACAGCAAACCTAGCTTGTTAAATGATTTTAATGTTTTACATAAAAACATTATTACAGCATTTAAAGCCATTAATCAAAAAATTTTCCAATCCAAAAAAATTAATAAATTATAACTTAACAACTTTAAATATAATCGTAAAAAGGCAATTCATTCCACATAAATTACTCAGAAATATGGTTCTTTTACAAAAAATTTATTAAAAGGAAACGCAAATGAAACGAATAGCAGTATTTAAAAATTATTATGGAAGACCTACTAAGGATGATTTTGAGGCTAATGATGCACATATCTTAGTTGACAGACTACTTGCTTATCATGTTATAAAACCTGACGGTAAAGTCAGGATGATTCATCCCTACCAGATTGATGAAATTACAATCAGAAACAATATGGGGGCATGTATTAAGAATAGTATGTGTGAATTAGTCAATAATTTACCAGAAAATATATGGCAACAAATTATTAGAGATTTAAATTTCAAATAAATTAATATAAACTTTAGTATCACCTTTAGGATGTTAAATCATGAATAATCATAAATATAACATTAAAAAGCTCCAATGGATCGTGGAGGAAAATAACACAATGTATGCTCAATTAGATGGGCTACCTTGGACATATTATATTACACAAATTAATGATAAATTTGAAGTTGTGACCATATGCAAAAATATTAATTATATTGGTAACTATGGTTTATTTGTTATCTGTGATTCTTTATCTGAGGCACAGTTAGAAGCAAACAACCATTATGCAAAGGCTATCAGTAATATTATGAATGAAAATATAATATCTATTAGCCTACTGCTTGACAACAAACTGGACAGTAACTATTAGGTCGGATAGTTTAAATGCAAACACAATTGGCTAAATATATAGATGCCTTAGGTATAATTCATATTTACGATAATTTCTGGGTGTTAGACCATAAATTACAACTTATTTACAATAATAATTGTAGCTGTCCATTAGAGTCTTTACAAATCATAAACCTAAAAAAAGCAGTTGACCTTCTATCATCGGCCTCAGAGCGTCGATAAAAAACTTTTATTTTGATTAGCAATATAATTTTCTATAAAGTTAAGCAATATAGATTGGTGGCTGTAACTGTTTACCACCCAGAT
>JBKDHQ010000072.1:0-2810 GCA_046336365.1 Neisseriaceae bacterium | reverse complement strand
TTGGACAGAAAAAAGAAAAGGGGGTAAGAAAATGGCTTAACTTGACCACTTTTAGAAAATAAAAATTTAGGCTTTAAGAGATCGAATTTTTATGGTCACTATGAATATTTTTAGGTGGTCATATTGACGTTAATTATACATCGACCCCCATCTTTACCTACGTTTTAGTGCAGGTCGATTATACATATCCCCAACTGATATTCTTTACCCAACGCTCAATCTCACCAATACGTTCAATTTTACCACCTCTGTCTTCAACTTCCTGAATTATTGTCTTTAACATCATTGCTAATTGTATTCTTTTTAACTCCACAGGAATAATATTAAATGATGAATCCTCTTGATTCTCAGCAAATAATAGTTTATATGTTTGATAAAGTTTATTATAAACAGACTGATACGATATTATGCAATCAATCAATGCAATATCCTGTAGATTACCTTGTTGCATCTGCTCAATATTTAAGCGTACGTTGGCTAAATAAACACCTTCTAGTTGAACACCACTTAAATCAAATTCACTCAAATCAACCCTATTCAAATCTGCACAATTCAATGTCACATTACTAAAATCTATGCGACAATCACAATAATGTAATAATAGGGGTAAATTCTCAGAATCAATACTAATACTAGAGACACATTGTTGGATACCTTTCTTCAAATATGTTGATTTATCGTATAATCCCCATATAAATGACGGTTTATCCAAAACCTCTGTACATTTTGACTGTAAAATTGGCAGGAGAAACCTCTTATTACCCAAGCATACATCTAAAGCTTCACCATTAATAAATTTTATCACTGCTTCAAACTCAATAAATGTATTTAATGCTTTAATTATCATGCCAAACTGCCTACGAATTGTTTTGTCTTGTAAAGCTGTAAGTTCATGCAAACTATGCCAAAACTCCAAATTATTCATGGCAGCCGATTTCCCGGCCTCCGCAGCTTTCTCGTACCACTCAACCGCCTTGCCTATATCTTTGGCGCTAGGCTCCATATGATACAAAATCCCCAAATTCTGCATGGCATCCGAGTTCCCGGCCACCGCAGCTTTCTCGTACCAAGCAATCGCCTTGCCTATATCTTGCAAGCTAGGCTCATTACTATACAAAATCCCCAAATTATTCATAGCAGTCGAGTCATCAGTATCAGCTGCTTGTTTAAATAAGGCCATAGCTTTTGGTATATCTTTAAACTCTTCTACCACTGCATACACATAACCAAGATGAATTATTGCAATGGTATTATTTTCTTGACTTGCAACATTATAATATTCCATAAGTTCTTTTTGACTATCAGTAGATAATTTATTAAACTTAGCCAGAAATACATCACAACTCAAAGTTTTTTTATTTATGATGTATTTCAGCTCCGATAATAACTCATTAGGCCCATTTTCAGATTCAACAAACGTGGAGATCTCAGCAGATTTGGTTGCCAGATTAAATGCATTCTCACTAGAATTTCCATATTCTGATTCAATAGTTTTTTTTATTTTTTTCTTCTGGGGTTCTTCCGCATTAACAGAATCATCAGATGAACTTGAGCGAGATCTTTTTCTAATACTGGTGTTTGCAGGTGAACTGACACTATTAGTAGTAGAGGTTTGGTTTGCTTGAAATAGAAAAGATTGCTCCATATCTTCATTATTCGTTTCATTATTATGTCGCGGGTTTGTTCTTGGTTGAGAAGCACGGGTTATTGGAAATGATGTATTATTCATAATATAATTCCTATTCTATGTTAACATGTTAAATTGTTTCTGTCGAAACTTAAATTGCCCCTCCACAAGAGCTGTTTGGTATCTCTATTCATTAGCTCTTTGGATAACAGATGAAAACTTTAGCTCAGCACAACTCATACACTAAATCTCATTTATAATAATCGAAATATTATAGTTTCTATAGTCGATATAAATAACAGCATATTGTATTTGTCTGACAAAATGAAACAACTAAGTTCTGGTAATCAGAAGTACATTCACCCAAACATTTTTCTAGGATAATTTGTCAACTCTTATTACAAAAATAATTTAAAATACCTTTAACTTGTGTTTACTACTGTTAAATTAGCTTCACCCACGATTGGCAATAATTTATTATATAAAAATAAACTATTTCCGGTTGCTTCATAAGCTACCTTATAATCATAGTTCAAAATGGAAATGAATTTATCTATCATGTCTATTCTAAACATTTCTATTTGTTCACTACCAGATTGCTCACGATAGCATACTGTGAATTGTGTAGTATGCAAGTCAACTCCTATAAATCGCATTTTTAATTCACCTCTAAAAAAAGTTTGCACAACTTTAGCAAAGTAAATTAAAATTACGGTTAGTGATCCAATACCCTATTCGAGGTACTAGCCTCAGTTCGGTGTTCGGCAATAGGTGAAAAACTGGATAGTATCCTTTACTACGGGGTACTTGCCCCAAAATAAAATTCACCCTATTACCTATTTAGCTAATTTCAATGTGTTTCCACACACCTAGATTTTAGCAGAGTTCTAAGGCTACCGACATCCTGACACGTTATCATACCGTATCCTTCATTATTTAAATTATTCTAGTACTGATTTAATTTTAGTTAATGATTATAAAAGATTTTAAATAGCTTTTGATGTAATTTTGGGGAGTTTTTCGTGGATTAAACGATGAAACGCAGGGCAAACCGGCGCTAAGGAAATGTAGTATAATAAGGTGTGTTAACAAGTATTGGGAGAATAAAAATGTTATTAGAAACCTTTAAATCAGTACCAGATCATAGAAGAGCCCAAGGTCGTAAGTATGATTTAGGCACATT
>JBKDHQ010000071.1:0-13668 GCA_046336365.1 Neisseriaceae bacterium | reverse complement strand
CATGGTACAGCAAAAATGTATTATGCAGAAGATAAAACTACATATGAAGGAAATTGGAAAAATAATAAATTACTTGGTGAAGTGAAAGTTTATAAAGATGGTGAGCGTCAGAAAACACTTATGTATAAATATATTGAAGTGTACTCATCTAAATATTATGGACCATTAAATGGAAATATGCGTTTTGATAGGGCTATATATATTAATCAAGATGGCATTGAATATGAAGGTAAATTTGTTAATAATAAGTTAAGCAGCAGAACAAAAGTTACTTATACTAATGGTGATATATATATAGGTAATGTTAAAGAACTAAGTCATCATGGTAAAGGTAGAATCGATTATCCTAATGGTGGGAGAATTGAGGCCGAGTTTGACGGTGATATTCTTTTACCAAATAAAGAGGCAACATCTATTAATTTTAACGGTTATATATATAAAGGACCAATTATAGATGGTACGATTCATGGACCAGGAATAGCCATAAGTAATGATGGAGGTGTGTTTGAAGGAAATTTTATTAAAGGCAACTTCGTTTCTGGAAAATATACTCATAATAATGGAAATACATTTTTAGGTAACTGGACAAATGGAGCATTAATGGGCAAAGGGGTATGTATTTTTGCTAATGGAGATAGATATGAAGGAGACTTTGTTGAAGATAAACAACATGGTAAAGGAGTATATAGTTATGCTAATGGAGATAAATATGAAGGAGAATTTGTTGAAGGTAAACGACATGGTAAAGGAGTATGTAATTATGCTAATGGAGATATATATGAGGGAAATTTTGTTGAAGATAAAGTAAGTAAAGGAAAATATACGTATCTTAATGGTCATATTTATATTGGAGAATGGGAAAATAATGAAGCTCATGGCAAGGGTACTGTAATATATCCTAATTTATTTGAATTTGAGTGTACTTTTGAACATGGTGTTGCAGTTAATGTAGAGTTTACTGTTAGCGAATATAAATATAAGGGTGATTTTGATAGTAATTGGATGATAAATGGAGAAGCTACAATTCAAATACCAGGTGAATATGATTATGTGGGAATGGTTAAAGATGATGTTCCAGAAGGAGATGGGACTATGACTTTTCCTGATGGACGTGTATGTAAAGGGAAATTTGTGGGTGGATTACCTAATGATAGTGAAGGGGAAATACTTTATCCTAATGGGGATAAATATGTAGGTGAACTTAGATATGGGGTAAGAACTGGGCAAGGTATCCTTTATTTTAAAGATGGTTGTAGTTATCAGGGCGAGTTTAACAATGATAAACTGCATGGTAAGGGTATATTTACTGACATTCATGGTAAGAAGCATGATGTATATTATCAATTAGGTGAATTAGTCAAGTCTATAGATTCTGATTCTGAGAATATCCAAACAGCTTCTATAAAAGAATCTGATGTAGATATAAAAGTCGAAACCGAAGTTAATAATACGAACATTACTACTGAAGGAGAATATAAATACCCGAATGGAGACACATATAAAGGAACATTGGTTAATGGCATTCCAGAAGGTGAAGGAATAAAACTCTATGTCAATGGTGATCAATACAGTGGAAATTTCGTAGCAGGGATAGAAGCAGGCTTCGGAAAATATACTTGGGATACTGGAGACTCCTATGAAGGTTATTTTGTAGATGGGGTGCCAACAATCGGAGGAACATATAAATGTCCTGAGGAAGACTCTAAATCTGAAAATTCACAAGCTGTTTATGAGCACAAACAACAATATGATGATTTAATCTCTAATGAAGGTGATACTGTCCAATTTGATAGTAAATTAATTAGTAACTCTGAAGCTCCACAACATATAATTGAAAAATTTAAACTATGGATAGAAAACGTTAATAGAGATGGGATAGTAAAAGTTAGGCAACTAAGAGGCATGCATGATGAACCATTAAAAGGTGTACTTAAAGGCTATCGTTCTGCTAGATTAAGCTCAGATTATAGAGTCATTTACTATAAAAAAGACAATCAAATATATATTAAAAGTTTGACTAAGCATAAATATATAAAGATAAAGTAGCCTGCACTGGTAATTGCATGTACGAGTGTATATTAATATTTTCAATAATGAAATAATAATTTAATGCAGATAGTTTTCTCCTTGATAATCGAGACCATAAGATAAAATGTGTAAATTTTTCTTGATTAGATTAAAATATCTTATCAATAAGGATGAGGAATCAAACACATTTTATGGTCTCAATCATAACTTATTTAAAAGTATTAGACCACCGTTGATCTATAATTTGATTATAGCGAATATTATTTAATTGAGTTTGCGTTGTTCCATTAACATTAGTAATATACATGGCATTATTGCTTGAAAATAAAATTAACTTGTCATTTGGAGAAAAAGATGGGGAAATATCTAAACTAGTACCCATGCTAACAGGATAGCTTGATCCAGTTGCAAGATTTTCTACATAAGTTCTCAATGTACCATAACTTCTATGAATAAAAGTTATTTTGCTTAAATCGTGTGAAAGTTTAGCTGTAGTATTGTAATTACCTAAATTAAAAGTAAGTCGTTTTGGTCTCATCATCCCCATAGCATCAGACATAAAGATTTGTGGTCCACCATCATGATCAGAAGTAAATACTAGCGTATTATTTTTACCTATATCAGCCTCAGTACTAATTGAACTAAAATTATTTAAAATTGGTCTAGCCATACTTCTATTAGAAAATGCACTATTATTGACTAAATAAAGCTTAGATCCGTTAGAGTCTTTGCTTAAGGTAACAATTAATTGATTCCCATTAGCAGTAAAGGTTGGTGAAGAATTGGTGCCATCAAAATTAGCAACACGGTAGCGAGTACCTTTATAAATATTTTGTACATATACGGTAGGCTTACTGTCAAATGCAACATAAGCAATTTGAGATCCATCAGAACTCCATGCTAATGATGCCAAAATGTTTTTGGTTGAAACCACTTCTTTAGAATTATATCCATCATAATCTGAAATTATAAGCCTATATAGATTTTTATCTCTTGCAATGTAGCCAATTTTGCTAGTAAAAATACCTGGGGTATTAGTTAATTTTTGATAAATTTGATTGCTGATAGTATGTGCACCCAATCGAATATTTTTGTTAAAATTAGATATAGTGTTTGTTAAAACAATACTTTTTGATTCAGTATTTAATCTAAGAGCATAATTAATGGTATTACCATTAATTGAACCTGTTAAAATATAATTAACGCGACTTTCGATTTGATTATTATTATTTACTACAATTGCTTTTAATTCACCGGTTATATTTAGGTCATTATTAATAATATTTGCTACATTATTAACCGATGGTGTATCATTAGAGAAATTTACAATTGCAATTGGAGGTGCTGATACATTATTACCTCCAACTACTGTTATACTTTGATCAGCATTACTTATACTAAATCCAATAATTGAAGCGCAGATAAATAGAAATTTTTTCATCAATTCTTTTCCTAATATATAATAAAAATTACTCTGGGTGAAAATTTAAATTTAATACTTTAAAATCAACAAATTTAGCCCCCTCTGGAAGTGGTGGAAAAACTGCAACCTTTTTTATAGCCTCTTGCACACTATTATCATAAGCTGGATTACCACTTGATTTTTTTAATTGTACTTTATATACTCTCATATTAGGTAGTAAAACAACTTTAACAACAGCAGTAGCAGATTTATCTATTCCATCAGGTATTCCTATATATGGTCTTACTGCACTAATTACTAAATCAGCATAGTTATTAGCCAAAACATTACTATCTGATGTACCACCTTGTGTGCCGCCAACTGCTTTACCTCTGCTTTTGCCAATATTTTCAGGATCGCCAAGTTGGCTTAATAATGAGTTTGTTATTTTGCTATTTGGTTTTTTCTTTACTTTAGGTTTTTCCTTTTTTTGTTCAGGTGGGGTTGCAGGTTTAGTTGGTTGAGGTGGTGGTGTAACTGATTTTACCACTGGAGCTGGCTTTTTTTCTACTTTTGGTTGGTTGAGGTTGATATCTGCACTATTATCTACGGTTTTTACTTGTTCAACAGGAGTGGTTTTTATAATAACTGGTTTTGGTTGTTCTAAATCATCACTGTTAATTAATGCAACTTCAATACCATCTGAGCGTGAAGGAGTTAATATATGAGCGCTTTTAATGCTAAATAATGCCCATGCAATAACAATATGTAGAATTAAAGAGATAACATTACTTTTAGTATATTTTTCGTGGTCCATATTTTATCAACTATGTTGTTTAACTACAAGAGCAACTTTTTTAATACCAGAGCTATATAATTGATCTACAACATTAATTACATCATTATAACTAATATTCTTATCAGCAGAGATTACTACGGGTGTATCAAGGCCATTAACCATAGATTTTACACGTATAACCACATTATCTACGCTATTGGCATCAGTAGTATGATTATTTTGAGTAATAGTATAATGCCTATTTTGATCAATACTAATTTGTATAGGAGATTTGGTTACTTGAGAAGATTTTCCAACACTAGGTAAATTGATTACTCCAGGAACAAACATTGGGGCTGTAACCATGAAAATAATTAATAATACCAACATTACATCAATATATGGAACGACATTCATTTGATTAATTATATTTTTATTTTTTTTATAGCGTTTCATTTATATTTCTTTCTTATAGGCAATAGTAAGCCCATCAGCAATGGGTAACATAACCATCTCTACCCGCCTATCATCGTATATAAATTTATTAAATTCGTCTACTGCTTTTATAAAATTAGGCGAATTTTCATCTAATACTTTTCCTTGCATTAGAGTATTATCAATTAGTATTATACCACCCGGTCTAACTAGCTTGTAACAATATTCATAATAATTTAGGTAATTACTTTTATTTGCATCAATAAAAGCCATATCAAAAGATGATATATGCTCATTAGTGCATAGTTTATCAAGCATTAAACTAGCATCACCTATTAATAATGTAATTTGCTTATCAACATTAGCTAGATTCCAAAATTTCTGTGCAATATTTATATATTCTTCATTACTCTCAATTAAATATAGTTTACCTTGTTTCTCCATGCCTAGTGCTACTGATAATGAGCTATAACCGGTAAATACTCCTATTTCAAGATATTTTTTAGCATTAATTATCTTTGTCAAAATAGCCATAAATTGACCTTGTTCTAGAGCTATTTGCATTTTACCATGAGATAGTGTTTGATTATATTCGCGTAACTGGCGTAAAATCGGGTGTTCTTTTATACCAAATGTAAGTGCATATTGATATAACTCTTCACTTATATTAGTTTTGGGCACTTAGTGATAGCCTTTTTGAGGATAACTATAGTAAGCATAGCTATCTGCTTTTAAATTGGTTTGATCCATATTTCTTTCCTCGACTACTTCATCCCCCTCTTTATCTTCCCACAAATTCTGTAAGCTTTCCCTGTGAACTTTTATTTCCGGTTTATTCTTTACTAAGTCCTTTATGAAATTCATTAGTTCTGAAGTATAATTTACATTTTTTGCCATTTTATTAATTCCTTTATTTTTTTATAATAGTATTACTCACTACTTACTATAATACCACCGCCTAGGCATAACTCATCATTATATATTACCACAGATTGACCAGGTGTAATAGCCCACTGTGGACTATCAAAATTTATTTTAATTTCGTTATTATTTATTGGTATAAGTTCGCATCTGGCATCTTGCATCCGATATCTTGTTTTTGCTGTATATTTACCAGCTTTAGGAAATATTTCTGTTGCAAAACTTAGTTGATTTGCAATCAATGTTTTCTTTAGCAATATGGGGTTATCATGGCCTTGTACTACAATTAGTTCATTGGTTTCTAAAACTTTATCTGCAACAAACCATGGTTCTCCAAGTCCACCAATACCAAGTCCTTTGCGTTGGCCGATAGTATAATGCATAAGCCCAATATGTTCACCCATGATTTTACCATTAGGCGTAACCATTTTGCCATGGTTATTCGGCATATATTTACTTAAAAATTCACGAAATGGACGTTCACCAATAAAACAAATTCCAGTACTATCTTTTTTTTGTGCATTTGGTAAATTAATTTGTTGTGCTATTTGTCTAACTTCAGGTTTGGTAATATTTCCTAAAGGGAACAGTGAATGTGTAATTTGATGTTGATTTAATCGGTATAAGAAATAGCTTTGGTCTTTATTCTTATCTAAAGCCTTAGTTAATATTTCTCCATCTAATGTATCAACTTTACTTACATAATGCCCAGTTGCAATATAATCTGCACCCAATCCTATAGCATGCTCAAGAAAAGCTTTAAATTTTATTTCAGAGTTACATAAGATGTCTGGGTTTGGAGTTCTACCGTTTTGATATTCATCAAGAAAATATTTAAACACACGATCTTTATATTCTTTAGCAAAATTAATTATTTCAATATCAATACCAATTATATCAGCAACTGCTATAGCATCCATGCTATCCATCTTGATACTACAATATTCGTCATCATCGTCATCTTCCCAATTTTGCATAAATATACCAGTAACATCATATCCTTGTTTCTTTAATAAATATGCAGCAACAGAAGAGTCGACCCCTCCTGATAAGCCAATAACAACTTTAGTCATAATAAAATGTTTGAAAAATACTCTATTGTGAATTAACTAATTCATCCATTATTTTACTACCTAATTCTAGTACATTGTTCGATAAATTATCTTGTTTTAGTATTCGTTGTAATGAAGTTTTAGCCATTACCTTATAGCTATTTTGCATATTGCTAGCTTGATTAAATCCAGTAACCAATCTGCTTGCTACTTGTGGATTAAATTTATCAATTGCAATTACCTGATCAGCAATAAAAGAATAACCAGAATCAGTATTAAATTTTTCTCCATTTGTAGTAAAAGTATTAAGTAGTGAATATATTTTGTTTGGGTTTGTAGAAATAAATGCTTTATCCACTAATAATTTGTTTAACTGTTCAACAGTAATTAAATTACTTGAAGCTTGAAGGGCAAACCATTTATCCATAACTAGTTCATTATCTTGCCATTTTTGATAATATTCATCAAAAATAGTGTTTCTAATCCCATTATTGGTATTATTAATAGCCACTAAAACGGCTAACTCATCCGTCATATTATCAGCATTATGTAATTGCCCTAAGGTAAGAGTTTCAACTAATTGTAGGCTATGTTCATTATTTAGTTTACGATTTAGTGCACGGATTAGATAAAATAGTGCAATATTTTTTAGTGCACGTTTGCCATGATCAGCAAATGAATAATGCATAGTTAAGTTTAAATTATATACTTCCATTAAACTATCAAATAATTGTTCCCCAATTTCTTGTTCTACAAAAGTTATAGCTTTACTTAATAGATTTGGGTTTATATCTTTTATAATAGTTTGCATTTCAGCAAAGCTTGGCAATGTAAATGCTAAAGCAATAAAGTTAGGATCAAGGTTTGGATTCTTTAATAAAGAATTCAATGCTCTTTTAAAATTTGAATCAATTATTGGAGAATCATTCAATATTAAAGAACTATAAACAGACTTGATTTGTTTAATAATAATTTGTTGTAAATGCTCATATCGGCTAAATTCATCAGAATCATGGTTAATTATAAGCATTCTTTGCGATTCTGTATAATTATATTCAAGTTTTATCGGTGCAGAAAATTCACGTAATAATGATGGAGTAGGGCGGGTAACAACGTTTTTAAACACAAATTTATTTTGATAATCATCCAAGAGTAGAACAATACCATCACTATGTTTAATGTAGAGTCCATATATTACTTCAAAATTTAGTAAATCATATCCACTACCATCTAAAAGTCCAAATTTAATTGGGATTAGTTGTGGCTTCTTATTAGTTTGTCCTGGAGTATCAGGTATTTTTTGAGTAAATTCCAGCATGTATTCCTGAGTATCTGGTTTATATGTATCTTTAACTGTAACATATGGAGTGCCTGCTTGTAAATACCATAACATGAATTGACTTAAATCAAAATGGTTGGCATCAGCCATAGCATTGCAAAAATCTTCACAGCTAACAGCATAGCCATCATGGCGCTCAAAATAAAGTTCCATACCCTTATTAAATCCATCTTTACCTAATATAGTTTGGTACATTCTGACAATTTCAGCACCTTTTTCATATACTGTCATAGTGTAGAAATTGTTCATTTCCAGATATGATTCTGGCCTAACTGGATGTGCTAGTGCACCACTATCTTCAGGGAATTGCCTTCTACGTAAAGTTGCTACATCCTGTATTCTTTTTACACTACGCCCATGCAAATCAGCAGTGAATTCCTGATCTCTAAAGACAGTTAATCCTTCTTTAAGTGAAAGTTGAAACCAGTTTTTACATGTTACCCGATTTCCTGTCCAATTATGGAAATATTCATGTCCAACCACAGCTTCAATTAAAATGTAGTCATTATCAGTTGAGGTTTTTTTATCTGCTAAAACATACTTAGTATTAAAAATATTTAAACCTTTATTTTCCATTGCACCCATATTAAAGTCGCTAGAAGCAACAATCATATAACGATCTAAATCATATTCCAAATTGAATCTGTCTTCATCCCATCTCATAGCTCTTTTTACTGAATCCATAGCATGCTGCAGATTATGTAGATATTTAGGCTCAGCATACACTTCAAGAAGTACATTGCGTCCAGATTTAGTGATATAATTGTCAGATATGTATTTTAAATTAGCAATCACCACTGCAAATAAATAACTAGGCTTCTTGAATGGATCATGCCAGGTAACTGTACGGATATTACCTTCAGTGTGCTCTTTTATTAAATTACCATTTGAAAGCATTGAATTAAATTTATCTTTATTAGCAATTATAGTAACTGTATAGGTTGCCATTACATCAGGGCGATCTTGATAATATGTAATATGCCTAAAACCTTCAGCTTCACATTGGGTTAGTAAATTTCCCCTACTTTCATATAAGCCCATATAACTTTTATTTTGCCATGGAAATACTATAGTATGTACCGTTAGAGCAAATTCACTAGGTAAGTTTTCAATAATTAATTTATTGTTTAGAAGTAAGTATTCGTTATCACTTAATAATCTATCATTAATATAGATTGCGCTTAGCTCTGAGTCACCGTCTAGTTCTAGCGTATTTATAGTTGATGATGGGTTTAGACTATAATTAGTAACCGATTTAACCAAAACTTTTTGCTCACTATCAAGTACTTCAAAAGTTAAAGCAATTGTTTTGGCCAAAAAATTAGGTTGATGATAATCCTTAAGATATTTTAAAGTTTTATTATTTAACATTTATTTTCACTTCTTTCTAAATTAAAACTGAAACTCCATGGAGTAATTGATCTAACCCTAAATGTGTTGCTACAGTTTGTCCTATATCAGCATATGTATCACGAATGCCAATATTTTTATTCTCACCATTATGATACATTAAAAATGGAATATGCTCGCGAGTATGATCACTGCCATGCCATGTTGGATCACAACCATGATCTGCTGTGAGAACTAATATATCATCTTCACTTAAATAAGAAATAATTTCGGGTAAGCGCATGTCAAAATATTCTAGAGCATTTTTGTAACCCAGTGTATCTCGTCTATGGCCATATTGCATATCAAAATCAACTAGATTCGTCATAATTATAGCCTTATCTTTAGTATATGCTTTCATCGATTTAATGGTTTCATCACATAATTCTTGTAACCCAGAAGCATGAATCTCATGTGTCGTTCCCATATGAGTATATATATCACCAATCTTGCCAATAGCAATTACATCACCGCCACTATCTTTACACCTATCTAATAATGTTTTGCCATGCGGTATCACAGAATAATCTCTGCGATTACCAGTTCGAAGAAATGTTTCAGGTGATTCACCGATAAAAGGACGTGCTATTACTCTTGCTATATTATATGGGTCAATTAATTTACGTACAATATGACATACTTCATATAATCGTTCTAAACCGAAATATTTTTCGTGACAGGCAATTTGGAAAACTGAATCTGCAGAAGTATAAAAGATTGGCTTACCAGTTTTTATATGCTCCATGCCTAAATTTTTGATGATTTCTGTGCCTGAAGCATGGCAATTTCCTAAATAACCACTAATTTGAGTTTGTTCAACTATCTTAGCCAATAGCTCTTTTGGAAAACTGTTTTCTAAATCAGTAAAATAGCCCCAATCAAACAAAACTGGTAATCCTGCTATCTCCCAATGACCGCTTGTAGTGTCCTTCCCAGAACTAACCTCTTTACACGCACCATAATACCCAGTTAATCTATTATAATCATTTTTATCTATGAATAGTTTTTTATTATTAACTTCATAATAAGCAGCACCCAAGCCTAATGAGAGCAAATTTGGTATTTGAAAGGAAATATTATTTTTATAAGCATATTCATCAATGTGTCCTAAAGTATTTGAGCCATAATCACCAAACTTTTTAGAATCAGGGAGGCATCCAATACCAAAAGAATCTAGAACAATGATAATAGCACGTTTGCTCATAACTTTCTCACTTAAATATTAGTTTAATTGATTCATTCATTTTCAATACATAGAATATAATTTTTATTCCAAAACTTGAGAGCTTACTTTTAAAAGCAAACTTTTTTTTATAAATTAATGTTTTCAAAATTATAAAGAAAATATTAAAAGAATTAGTAGTTTGCCTCTTCAATATTATCGCTTGGCTTATTTTCAAGAATCCGCAATACATCAGTTAATAAACCTGATGCTCCAAAACGAAAATTATATGAATTAATCCAGTCACTACCCATGATTTGCTCAGCTAATTCTATATATTTAATTGCTTCAGATATTGTCTTAATTCCGCCAGCAGCTTTAAACCCGCAATTCTTATTACTAGCCTTAATTGTGTTTAACATTATCTCTGTTGCAGTCAAAGTTGCATTAAATGTTACTTTACCTGTAGATGTTTTAATAAAGTCAGCTCCGTTATCAATACTAATTTCACTTGCTAGCTTTATTAATTCTGGGTTATCTAATTCGCCACTTTCGATAATTACTTTTAGAATTTTGTTATTACATGCCTTTTTAGCTTTTTGTATCATCTCAATTCCAACACGATTATTACCATTTATAAGCTCATGATAAGGAAATACTATATCCACCTCATCTGCACCACGTTCTAGTGCAAGTTGAGTTTCAAATAATGCAATCTCTATATCACTAGAACCATGCGGAAAATTAGTTACGGTTGCAATTTTAATATTACTATTCTTAAGGATTTGTTTTGCAAAAGAAATAAATCTAGAATAAATACAAATTGCAGCTACATTACCAAATCGAGTTGTAGCTTTATTGCACAAGCTTTCAATATTTAGATTAGTGTCGTTATCATTTAGGGACGTGAGATCAATTAACTGTAGTATTTTTTGAGTTCGTTTTTGTAATTCTATCATTATAATAAGCACCAATACGTTAATCAAATTATATTTGTAAATCAAATAATACATTATTGTAGGCAACACTTTTATATAGTAAGCTACAATAAACTGCTATTTTAGCATATTTTGTAATTGCTTTGAAAGATCATAACTATTATAAGATTATATTCTTTAATTACTATATTTTATTATAGTTGTGGTGATTTAGATGTCTTTTTAATATTAACATTAAGTTTAAAATTATCAATTTTATATATATCAGGCCTAAATTGTAACTGTCCAGATTCGTTTACCCAAGAAGTTAGATATACTATATGAACCTCTTCTTTATGCTTTAATGGAATAACTTTTCTTTTACCCAGTTGAATTTGTGATTCAATTACATTAGTAGTGTATTTAGGTTGATCACGTAATAAAAAACTAGCAAGCTCAATTGGTTTGCCAACCCGAATACAACCATGACTATAAGCACGCCACTGATTTTTAAATAAATAATGTTGCGAAGTGTCGTGTAAATATATACCACATTCATTAGGGAAGATAAATTTGATTTGTCCTAATGCATTATGCTTATTTGGATTTTGCCTAAATATATATTGAAGATTTGTAGCACTTACTGTTCGCCAGTCAACCTCATCACCATCAACTTTAGTATTATCACTAATTTTATATTTATAGGCAGTATAACCTTTTTTCTCCAGATAATCAGGTGATTCACGTAATTTTGGTAATATATCGGTTATAGCAATAGATTTGGGAACATTCCAATATGGATTTAATTCCATATACTGAATATTACTATCAAGCACACAGCTCTTAGTTCCTACTTTACCAACTATGATTGGCATAGTAAGAATATTATGATTATTCTCAACAACATGTAATGAAAAATCAGGGATGTTAACCCATATATAGCTAGATTCTAAATTATTAGGTAGCCAGCGCATACGATCCATATTAATAGATATTTTATCAATTAGGGTATTAATTGGAATATTTAGAGCTTTTAATGTTGCTTTATCTAAAACTCCTGTAGGGTGAATTCCACTATTTTGCTGAAAAAGCATAACCGCATTTTTAGTGGCATCACTATATTCATTATAACTTTCTATAAAATTTGGATTTAATTCCCCTGTGGCAATAAGCCGTTTATGTAATAATTCAACTCGTTTACCTTTAGAGCGTAATTTTAAAGCTATTCCTTGAGGTATTGACTCAAACCCTCCATCTATAGCAATTCTTTGATATTGGTGCAAAGCATTTTTCAGGGCATAATAACCGATAAATTTAGGGTTTATAATAGTTAAAGCTGATTCTAAATTTTGTGTACTAACAACCTGATTTAAAAGTGCAATTAAATCAAAAGAGCGCTTTTTTATAATCCATTTTGGGTAAAACTTTCTATTATTAATTTTGCCAAATGCCAAGTCAGAAGTATAAAGAAAGAAAGCATTAGTTAAACTTAATTCTAAATCTACAATAGTGCTACTATCTGCCGATAAATTATTCATTTTTTTAACCAGATCTCCTATGCTCTCAATATGATATTTTTTTGGGTCTAAACCTTCTAATTCTGCATTTTGTAATTTATTTATTAGTTGAATAGCAATTACATTTAGCTTATTATTGTGTATCCAAACTGGCTTAAAATGATTGTTGATATAAAATTTATTGACTAGAATAGTATCACAGCGAATTTTTTCATAACAATATACACGAATTTGTGATTCATTAATATTAGCCCTAGAACTGATATTTATAGATTCAATGTTATTGGCAAAAACACCACTGATTAAACAACTGGCAAAAAGTATAAATAAAAATATGTTCTTCATAATGGTCATGATTTTATCATAGGTTAATAGTTGATAGATTTTTTTCAAATATTAGTTTCTTTCGCCATTGCAATATGTTGAGCTGGCTTGATTGGTTCCATTTCTATCTCCACTATTAAATTAAGTACTATATTATATTCTATGGAAGAAATATAAAAAACGTAAATTTAGGGAGTTTGAGGCCCATTCAATCATGAAAAGCAACAGAGGAATTTTTGTTGCGTGCTAGATTACATGAAATACGTTGTAAATATTTGGTTATAACCTCATTTGGCGTTCTAAATTTAAGCGTTTTTCTAGGACGATTATTAAGTAAATTTTCGATATTCCTAATTTCATCCTCAGTAATTTTATCAAGATCAGAACCTTTAGGGATAAATTTT
>JBKDHQ010000070.1:0-2690 GCA_046336365.1 Neisseriaceae bacterium | reverse complement strand
CTACTTGAGCAGGATTAGCATTATAACGATTAGATATTTTAGCTACACCTGCAAGATCAGAATTAGATAAGTTTCCGCCAAACTGATTCATCATTCCCATTTGTAAGAATTGTGGTAATAAAAACATATTTTGTGAATTTGCACCATTTTGGCTAAAAGTATTGCCATAAAGGGAGGCTAACTGCTGGGATAATGCATTACTGCGTTTTAGATTAGTATAGTTTTGACTTACTTCATATTGTAGCTGGTCTTGGGCATTATCTTGGCCACCAAAATAGCCATAACCCAGATTACCGATTAATGAACCTGCAGTGGCACCAATGCCAGCACCTATAGCTGTGCCTAGTCCAGGTACTATATAACCCAATACTCCACCAATAGCACCGCCGATACCAGTTGCAATATTCTTATTTTGCTCAAATTC
Source organism: Neisseriaceae bacterium (assembly GCA_046336365.1). Lineage (GTDB taxonomy): Bacteria > Pseudomonadota > Gammaproteobacteria > Burkholderiales > UBA11063 > Aquella. The sequence goes on along the minus strand of JBKDHQ010000070.1, from coordinate 2,266 downwards.
TAAACTTCTTCTTTGACTAGCATAAGCTAATGGATTCATTAAGTTATTGCCATAATCAAGTGCATTAGTAGCTGAATAATTATCAAAAGCACGAATAGCTGAATAAAACGGTGACATTAATGCTGCAGTTTTAAATAATTTAGCAATACCATTAGCATTTAAATTATTATTTGATCTATTTGGTGAGTTATTATCATTGTTGTTATTGTCTTTAGTGTTCTTTAACTGTTTATTAAATTCAAGTAATGATTTATTTACTTCTTTAAATTGTTTAGTAATGGCTATATTATCTTGAGTAGCTTCGCGAAGTGCTTTATTAAATCCTTGAATACTTTTAGGGTCAAATATTGGGTCAATATTGGATGCAGCTTTTTTAAGATTAGTAAAGTTAATTTTAGTTTGTGCACTTAAGCTTTTAACTAATTCTACACTTTGTTGGATTTTATTTGAGAAATTTTTGAGAATGTTTTCTGATAAAGTTGGATTATTATTTAAAGCCGACGTATTACTATCGTTAGAGTTATTATTAGTATTAGCACTATTATTTCCATTACTATTATCCTCAAATACAACTTTGATTATGTTATCAGCCATGATTGTCCCTATAACGATTCACCCTTTCAACATAGCCAGTTGTTGTTCTTCTTCAATTGCTTTTTTCTTATTTACATAAGTACGCCATAATAAGTAATAACTTATTTGTCCTGCAGTAAGGTGATCTGTTTTATATAAGTAAGAGCTATCCGCTGCAATTGCAGTACCGATAAGCTGCTCACTAATTCGGGCTTTTTTACACATTCCTCCATTAGAAAGTCAAATTCACTATCGGTCATTTCATCAACACATGGGTTTAATTGCTTATCCATTGCAGTATATTTAGCAAATAATGAACTAAGGCTAGCTGATGTCATGTTCTTTAATGCTTTTAGTGTTATAAATACTGCACCATCGATTGGATTAAGTGGAGATGAACTTAATGCTTTATCTAGTATAAATACCATATTATAGCGATCGATTAAGTGAGTATGAATACGACAATATTCTGGTAATTTATAAAATTCAGCTAATGCTTTTAAAAAGCAATCTTGTTGTTCTTCTTCAGAGATTAAGCGCATCGGAAATTCTTTACCATCATGTTCAATAATAAACTTACAATGAACACCACTTCGCATTTGTTTTAGCATATCATATTGTGCTTCTAATTCATTAAATTTCTGTAAAGAATCTTTAGTATCATCCCGTGGGTCATGAGCTACTTTCATAGCTTTAATAATTGAATCTGCGCGTGTTAAATCTTGATTATTTGGAGTAAGTATTTCTTGCATGTTAATTAACCTCTTGATAAGCCTGTGCTTTAAAATTAACTGTAGTAGTTCCTACTTGTCCAACCCCAGCAAATCCTGTAGAACCACCATCATAAGCTATATTATTTAAAATGTAAGTTTTACCTGCATATTTACCATTATAGGCACCAGAACTAGCAACTACTACTAATGCAAAATTATTACTTTCATAATCAAGAGCTGAGAAATTGGGTACAGTATTACCTTGATTAGGGATAAATATCTCAACCGATGCATTAATTGTAGTATTACCACGAGTAAATCCTTGTGTTGAATGATCTGCTGTCATACCAGCTACTTCACTTAAATTCTCATTAATATTAACTGTGATACTTTTTATATTACCTTGATCGGTAAACGGTACGCCATTAAAAGTGATAAATCCTCGTTCTGCATAAAATCCTGCCATAATGTTTGCTTTCTAAAATATACTCCAGGACATTCCTGATGCTCCAGGTCGTACCTGGTTAAGCATTAGTAGTTGATGACGAGTCAGCTTGTGATAAGTAACTAACCACATTAACTGTTACTTCAATAGCATTAAATTCTGGTGTTACACATATAGGAGTAACTACATTATACTTTGCTGGGTCTTGACTATCATCTAGTATATTAAATTTACTAACTAGTTTTGCCATATTGTAAAACATACCTTGTGTTTCAAAATTAAGTGCTAATGGTTGTAAAGCACTAATAATATTATCCTTCAACTGTATTGATTTACGTTTATTAGTAAATGCAGGTTGACTTAATGCTTGAAATACTGCTTTTTTCCATAAGCCGATAATTTGCCAATCAGTAACCGGGAAATATTCAGTATCTGGTGCTTCGCTACCAGGTAAGTATAATAATCCAGTAACAGCTCTAACAATATATGCTTGTGATTTAGAGTTAACTGCGATTGGTGTCCAACCTAGATTAAT
>JBKDHQ010000069.1:0-10695 GCA_046336365.1 Neisseriaceae bacterium | reverse complement strand
TTTGCTAAATTGAGAAGCTTTACTCTTAATATACTGCGTGCTAATAAAGTCAAAAACATTCGGACTGAATTGTTTACCAACTGTTGCAATATCCAACATTTATTAGATTATAATTTTTTATTTTAGCACCGGTTCGCCCTGCGTTTCATGCTTGAATGGGCCAAAAACTCCCCAAATTTATTATAGAACACATCAATAATTAGTATAAAATTGCTAGTATGGTGTACTAACAGTACAAAGATGTTACAGGAAATCAAAATGAGCGACACCCAAATCACACGTATGCAATCGCGTATACAATCAATGCAAAATAATAAAAGTTATCAGGGTATTCGGAATAAATATCTCCCAGAAATAAAAGAAATTATTACCAAACTTCGTAAAGTTAAATGTAAAGAGTTAGATATTGCACACTTTCTAATGGGTAAAAGATCATTAAAAGATTGTCTTTTAAATTTAGACAAAAAAGATAATGAAATTGTATCAAATTTAGCTAAGACAGATATTATAAAAAAAGATATACGTTGGTTTGGAACTGAAGATTATTATATTAATGAAGATGCTGCCCAAGGACTGTCATACATTTTAAAAAGTGGAGATTGGTTTGGGAGTTTGTCTGAAGAGGAAACCAAAACAAGAGAAAAATTAGATTATTTATCTAATATTGATGATAAAAATTATAGTAATACAGAAAAAAATACATATGGTGTAGTTCTTAGATTTAACCAATCCAACAAAGATAAAAGTCAATTACAAGAAAAATTTGATGATTTAAAAAAAATAATTGATGAACTACGAAAGGCTAAATGTTGCACAGAATTCCAAATTGCAAGATTCTTAATGGGTGAAATATCTCTGGAAGATTGTGGTTATTCTGATAGCCATATGGTAAGCAAAAATAGGCAAAACTTAAAATTACTTACTAAGTTGACAGATACAATAAAGAAGAAACCTAACTCTTGGTTAGGTGATGCGCACTACATTGATAAAGAATTGTCTAGAAGTTTAAATTATATTTTAAGTAGTGGTAAAATTTTTGGGTCATGGACTGAAGATAATACCAAGTCTGCAGATAAATTAGATGCATTATTATATGAACTTAAGAATGATAAAATGGGTCAAGAAATTAAATCTATAAACAAACAAATTAGTCTACTTCAACAAGTTAATGACTATGAAATAGAAAATATCCAAAAGGTTATTAAAGAACATATATTTTTAAAAAATGATACAAAATTTCCATTATTTCTCGTAAAAAGTTCATTTTTAGGATATAGTAAATCAATTATGAGGCACTCTGTACTTTTATATAAAGATGGTGATAAATATAAGATTCTCATTAAGCCAAATTTTAGTAATAATGATGAAGACAACGAACATCTTAGAAGTGGTACCTATAAAATAATCAAAAACTCCGGTATTGAAATTACATTAGATAAAGATAAAAATCTCGAATCTGTCAATAGAGTAGTCACTCATTCTAAAATCCCTACAAAAAATAGTAACCCAAAAATAAAAAATGAAGATTTAAAAAACACTGAAGGCGATAACTTAGAAAAAGATGGATTTAAAGAGGTTGTCTTTAAAGATGATATCGACAGAATTCGAATAATATATGTCCAGAAATATTTAGGGGAAAGCCTTAATCAAATATGTGATACATTAACTCCAGGAGATCGATTTAAAATCATGGAACAACTTTTAAATAAAGTAACATTTGGAAAGAATGGAACTTATGATATTAAATTGCAAAATGTTCTATGGGATGGTAAAGCTGCTACATTTATTGATTTTACGAGTCCAATAGCTACATATTTTACTCAAAGCTACAGTAATAATGATAGGGGAATGTATCTTAGGAACATAGATTCAAGCACAAAATGCCAATATTTTTCTTTATGTCTTATGTTTTTTCAGTTATCATTAAGTGATGAAAGTCTTGTTTATAAAAGTAGGAAATACTTCCATTGGTCTCGTAAAAAAGATTTATCTGAACAAGGATTAAAGGACAAATTTAAAAATGATACAGAATGTTTGGATAATCCTTTCTGGCCTATTTTAATGAAGGCATATGCTGAACAATATTCTGCCGATAAATCAGGTGAAAAGGAGTTTAGAGAAGAAATGGAAGAAGCCTTGCGGACAACTTTAAAGTAAAAAGTCTAAAATCTGACTATTTAGAAAAACAACAACAAGTGTTGCAATTGAAAAAATGTGATATAAGTAGATAAATCTGACATCAAATGGTTGTACTGAAGCAATATCAGCTAAATCAGTTATGTCAGATAAAGTCTGAACTAGTGCAGCTAAACTAATATAAATATTAAAGGACGAGAGGACAGAATAATTTCACTGATTCACATTATTTGGTTATTTTATCTAGCATGTCTTGCATTGCTGCTTTATTTTTAAAACGTAAGTATTTTATTATGCTATAGCCACGTCTATGTTTAAGTGTTAGTACAATAGTAAGATTTGACCACACAGCATCAATGTCAATAATTTCATTTAGATCATAGGCACGGCCATTGTATGTAATCATTTTTCCTAATTCCCCATACATATAAAATCTTTTAAGCACACTAATCATTATAGTATTATATTATAATAATCCTTGTGCTTTATTTAGAAGCTATCCCAATTATTCTAAATAGAACATGAAACAGAATAGTCAAGCTCTGGAAATGTTTGGCTATTCGTTCACAAACTAAGCTTTCGGAGAAAAAAGCAGTTGTTAGTTTCATGCTCCCCATATTTTACTATAACCTAATGTTAACGACAAGCAGCTAATAGTAACGTCTTTGGTTAATAGTGCTAAAGCAATAAATTAGAATTAGCGTTAGAAATAGATTAATTCTCTTTATAATACATAAAATTGCTTCTTATGGAGCAATTATCAATACAAAAAAATCAAACAAACAAGTATTCATTTAGCAATACTGGTGAAGTACAAACTTATCAAGAGCAAGATGATGCTCTAATTGTTACAGCATTATTATGTAAAGTTGGTACATTTACTGATGCTAATGGTGTGGAAGTTAATCTTACTAAAGGGCAACTACAAGGTTTAGTTAATACTTATAACCAAGAAGTACAAGCTGAATATCAAAGAATCCTAACTCATAAAAAAGAACCAATTGGTCGAATTTTCCTCGAACGTCTACTCCGTAAAAAAACTCCTGAATTATCTATTGATGAAGTAACTTTAGCTCCAGTTACAACTGAGCATACACTACATAATAGCTTCGTTGTAGGTAGAGTCATTGGCCGTCTTGAATTTAAAGATATAACGGATAGCTATGGTGAAATCTGGGGCAGATTATTTATTAGTACCAAAGAATATGTTGATAAAGTCAAAGGTGGCATATTAAATCAAATTAGCATGGCTTTTTATCCTGATACTAATAAACTGGAAGAAATTAGCTTTACTATCTATGGTGCTATTGATGGAGCACAAATTATTAAAATGTCGCAAAATGGAGTTAAGCCAGATAAAACAATTTTAGCTAATAGTATAGGAGAATTAAGCAAGAAATTATCAATTATTAATGATGAATTATCTGATATTGATAATCAATTAAGTTTTACTAGAAATAAACGAAATTTAGAACGCTCAGTTCTAGGCTTGGTACAGTTAGGTAAGATTTATCCACGTGATCGAGATTTATTATTAACTAATCTAATTAATATGAGTTCTGATAATGACCGTCATATACTACTTAGCACAATTAAACTATTACCCAATGCAATTGATTTAAAAATATATAACAAAAACAAGCAGGCATTTAAAATGGAGGAATTAGTAATGTCCAAAGATAAAACTATATTGGTCCAAACAGCAGAAGAAATATCGACTGCTGTTCAAGACAGTCTTAGACAAGAAAATCTAAAACTATCTAAAAATAACGAAATTGATGGCTATCTAGACAGTAACGTAGATAATTCAGAACAACTATCTCGACATTTATCCTCTCAACCGTCTACACAATTAGCTAAACCAAGTTCTGATGAAGAACATCCACAGTTTACAAAAGAACATGCATCCATTTTAAGTGACATGCTTAAAAATGGTAAGAATAATGATGCAATTGATTATTTAAGTAAATTTACTGATGAAGCAATAGCCACCGAAGAAATTCAACAAACTGCATTAAGTGATAAGTCTATGAAAGAAGATACTGATAAAGAAAAGAAATTGGAAAATGAGAAAATAAAGAAGGAAGAATTAAAAATGAGCATATTATCGCAAATTTCAAAACTAACTGATATTTTACAAAAAATGCCTTAAGAGAATCTCTATGATGCCAAAACCACATAATCAAACCCAGAATCAACAAACATATAGCAATTTATGGGCAACTGATCCATCTTTAGCCTATTATATTGAAGTTGAATTAGCACCTAGTACTAATGCTGATGGATATAAACCTGGTTGTATATTAGCTCAATATAGTGCAGGTGAACATATAGGTAAATTTGTTAATTATGATCCTAATGGTAAAGATGGACAAAATGTAGCACTAGCTATACTAACTGACCAGTATTTAACACCTGATATAGAAAAGTTGGGTACCCAGGGGCAATCATTGGTTCAAGCAGTAATAGCTGGTGCTACTTTTTATCAAGATCAGATGTATTTTAATAAACAAGATGGTAGCGATAGCATTGTGTTAGCAATAGCTCAAATTGGCGGCAAGATTGCCTTTGGTCGGGTTGGTTTATATGCTATTGGTCATTGATACAAATACATGTATATTGATTGTATGTGTATTGTATATTGATAAAATTATAGGAATTGAATATGAGTATAGATAAGAAATTATTAAGTAAAGCACAGAGCATTGCAGAAAAAGTTAGATCTCAAGTAGGCAATATTGATATTGGCCAATTACTAGAGTTTGGTAGAGCTGAAATTAAAACTCCAGGCAGCTTAACTAGGAAAGTGAAATTTTCTACTGACAGTACAATTAGTGTTGGTCAATATGGTGTAGTAATCGATAATATAAGACGTGATTATGGTTCAAGTGAAGATTCAACCTTTAGCTTAGATGATTACTTTCCTGAACGCTTTAGTAATATGCCATATATAGTGAACTCTATATTAGAAGCTAATACTGGATTATTACCACCACGAGCATTAGGTCAACCTATACCACAGGTTAAAAAGCTAAATATCAAATCTACTACCTTTAGTGCAGCAGGATATGCTGGGAGTATGTCATTTGGTGAATTAGACATGTTCTTGCGTAATTTGAGTGCACAAGATATTTCTCAAAATGGTTTGGATACTTATCTAATCTATAATGAATTAAAGTTATTAACTCAATTATACTCAAGAAAGAAATTATTAACTGCACAAGCAGCAACGTTAGGTCAAATAGAATATGAATCAGATGGACAATTTGATTTTCAGGCAAATTATGGAATACCAGATACAAATATTGTCCATCCAATCTCAGGTAATTGGTTAAACCCAAACAATACCATTAATCAAAATGCAATGCCATTTCAGGATTTATCTTATATACTAGATCGATATCCACCATTTTATAAGTTTAGAAGTGCTTATATGCGTCGTGGTCAATTAATTATGAATCCAGTCACTGCTGATGGATTTTTAAATAATACCAATAATAATGCTTGGGCAAGAAATATCTTTGGTAATGCTGCAATATTTAAAAGAGCTACTATGGATATGTGGTTACAGCATATGTATCCATCAGGTAATTTACAAGCAGTAATTGAAGATGATATGTATATCGATGATAATGGAGTAAGTAGATATACTATCCCTGATGGTAGGATATTAATTGCATTTGATACAACGTCGCACGGTGGCTCATTAGGTGAATTTGTATTTATTCCTGCAGCACAAAAAGGTGGCTTATTAAATGCCCAACCTGGTATTTATACATTATTAGAGGATTGCTCAGTACCTGGTTCTCGTGGTGGTGTAGGTAATCCATTTGTAAATATTATTGCTGGATTTAATGGCTTACCTAGAATAGCTAATCCAAATAATATACTAATTATTGATGTATTAGCAGTTAATGGAAATTCTAATTCAACAACTGTTAATGTTAATCCAGCAACTATTAATTCTAACCTAACAAGCACACCATTAGAAAAGGAAGATATAAATGATAAATCAAGTAGAAACAATAAAAAGTAAAACGCCGACACTAGTGTCAACACGCGTGTCAATACGGCTTAATATGACAACTGCATTACCGAGTAATGATTTAACTACTGATCCAGTTATTCATCAGGTAGGTGAAGTTATAGAGGTAGATGAAAATTTGGCCAGACAATGGGCATCTGAACAATATTTACAATGCCCAACTAAAATGTGTGAACGTAAAGGTGGTGATTTTTTACCACCTCAGTATATTACTCGAGCAAATTATGTTTAAATCTTGACACAAATAATCATGCCAGCCAATTATTTAAAACCACGATATTTAATTATTGATGATGTTAAACCATATATTGCAGGTAAAGTAACCTTTGCTAAAGATAACAGTCGAGACTGTAGTCGTGACTGTAGTGGCGACTACAGTAACGGTTCTAATCAAGGTTTAACTGATGAACAATTTGGTGAATTAATAGCATTTGGTGAGAGTGCCTTAGAACGTGACTTCTCACCTTATTTTAAGATTCCATTACAAACTAAGACTGGAGATGACTGGTTACAACTACCACCAGAGACTATTACATTAATTAAGAAATGCTTGATTAATCGTGCCTGCTTACAGGTGTTACGTCAAACCTTTGGTAGTAATACTAATGTACGTGGTGATAATTATGAAGATAAGTATGAAGTTGAATATTCAGCATTAAAAGGTACATTATTTCAACAAAAACCTAATGGAGTATTTTTATTTCCGCAGGCGAATGGAATAGCATTGGCTGAGAATGGTATTAATTATAATAATGTGCTACCTGGTGGTAAAAATGTACCATTAGGCGGTAGCAACCAGTCTAGTGCGCTCAGTTATGCAAGAACAAGGCTTAATAATCCTGGTAGTTCTTTTGGGTATTATAATGGCAATAAAAATTAAACTACAGCAAGAAATTAAACAATTAATTATGGATACTGTTGAAGCTAACAAAGAGCAAATAATTAGTCGAATCGTTAATCAAAAACGCATTATGTTTGATGATAATTCACATGCTTGGGCACCATTATTACCACAAACGATAGAACGCAAGAAAAGAGAAAATGACTTATTTAGAGAACCCCAAAGTATCAATATCCGTAAAGGTGGATTATTTAAGGCATTTGCTAATACAGGGAATTATAAAGTATCTAGAGATCAAAGTAGTATTGATTTCAATATAGAGTTAGATCAATTTGAACAATATAAAACCAATACAGTTGCATCGCATGAGCGTGATGTAATTAATGTTAACCAAGTAGAACTTAATCAAATAAAAGATATTTTAGCTCAGATAATATCGCAAGCTATACAGCAAAAGTATGGTAAATAATGGCTAAAATAATATTAAATTAGAAAAACACAAGGTAATATATTATGACCGATAGAATTGATAACGCAACCTATAGCCTATATTGTAATTTACCATCACAGTTATTAATTCAATCGATTGTCAATTATTTCAATAGTCCATTATCGGGTAAATTTGGTGAATTATTTGGCGGTAATGTATTTGCCTATAGACGCGATGATACTGAAGAGCGAATATTACCATCAGTGAATGTATACTCTCTGGGATTTGAAACTACAGGTGATCTAGCTTATCTATTAGGTAACCTAAAGCTGGAATTTAACTTACCAGTGAAACTTATACGAGACAGGCAAACTGAAGCTGGTGTAGTAATTGGTGAAAGTTTATTCCTACTTACTCGAAATCCACAATGGCTGTTATCTATTATGGACACAGTACCAGCACTGAAAGAACTTGGCACAAAATTATCTGCAAATTATGAACCATTATATCCTCATGATAAAGATAGTTTAATGCTAGTTGTAACTATGAACTACAAGGTTGATATTGCCAGCTACTTTGTTTATCTAAATGAAAATGGATTAGATGTATCTGATCCATGCAAAATAGCTGATATTGTTAAGACTTATGATTTGATTACTTTTTAAGTTAGTCTCGAAGTCTTTCTCTGTTTAACATTCTCTATTTATTATATTAAAAATTAAGAGAATTCTTATCGCAAGTGTCAGATGTTTTCTTAAAATGTATCATTTGAATAAATTCGCCTGACTCCGATAATCTCATTATAGAATAGTTATTAGATTCTTTTTCTATAGGACCCAGATAGCTAAATTGATATTGGCTAGAAGTTTTTTTAGGCACGTTTAACATAAACCCTCTTGAAATTATATTACTTTTTTGATTTAAATACCCAGAAAATATAGAATATTGACTTTCAACTTCCTTAGTTTTCATATTAATAAAAAAATTATATCCAATTATTTCATTTTTTTTAATACAAATTTTATAATATTTTCCAACATCATCTCTACCCGATATACTACTACCTAAATACATACCTTGTGACATTTTTGCATTATCACTTAAAGGTGATTTTAATACTATCTGATTTAATAAATCTAATGAACATTCAGTACCCGCTTTATTCAATATGACTTTGTAATCTGCCTGCAAAAATTTAAGATCACCAACTAATCTATCATGTTTATTTTTTGCAGTAAATTTATAAAAATATTCCGCTGTATTACTTACATATAATGATCCAGTAGAGCTCATTTGATTAGCAGTATTATCAACTACACCAACTAAATCAAACCATAGTAAATTTAATCTACGACTGTTGTTAAAACTTGCAACAAATGTATTTTTATCCTTATCAGTTAAACTACACATTTTAAAAGGTAATACTATACCATTATCGGAATATAATTTACCTAGATAATAATTCATTGAATAGTCAATATTTTTATTGGTTTTTGTGTTGACATTATTTTGTTTCGAGCATGATGTTAGTAGTAAATATATTATAACAAAACTTAAAGATTGTATCATACTCAATCTCTTTAACATCAATGAGCTCCTATATTGTTTTAATATATAAATAATGCAACTTTACCACTCAATGTAGGTTTTTTAGAATCTCTTTAACAGATATAACATAACAATCTAACTAATTTTAAAGTAGCTATTTTACCATCAATTATATTTTTAGAAATATAGAAAATATAACGAACTTGATTCTAGGTTAAGTAATATTCGTGTAACTAGTTTTAAGTACACAGCAGGAGTGAGCTTTCCATGCCAATTATCAACAAAGTACTATATAAAAAGATTAATGTTAATTTACAGGGTGCTATTGGTATACCTAGCACTGATTCTAACATACTATTAATTGGGCATAGAAGTGGCGTATTAAGTGGCGCAGTGCCCAATTATTCCCAATTAACTCCTAAATCTGGATATCCACAATTAACCGCATATAGGAGTTATAATTTACCCAGTTTTGATTCTGGCGATAGTGCGATTAGCTATATGAAAGCTTTGGGCTTTACGGCTAATTATGGCCTATCCAATAATCTAACTTTTCCAGCACCGAATAAGGTAATTATTCCTACTAGTGAGATAAATAAGGATAAGGTTAAATTCAAGAAACAAATATCGGATAATACAGCTACAGCAACTCTACAATGGGATAGTATACCAACAGGATTTGATCTATTAGTTGGTAGTAATAAAGAGATTACTATTACTCAAGCCAATGTTACTAAAGATACCTCTACTACAGCAACAGCAAAAGTACAGAACGTTCGTCAAAATCCATCGCAACTAATATTAACTGATGCCCAAGGTATATTTACTAATACTGCACAAATTACAGTTAATTATATCGATAGTGATGTAAATGTGCCGGATCCTCTTCGTACTGATGAGATTTGTATGATGGTCTATTATGCAGTAAATAGCATTAATAGTAATTTCCCACCAACTATAAATACAATTACACCAACAGTCAGTATTTGTTTTCTAAATCCAGATGATACTGGTTTTGCACCTCAAAATGAAGCAGTTAAATATCTGAATAAAGATGATTCTAATGCTGTGATTACTGGTGTAGAAAAGTTATCGAATGGTAATACTGCTATTTACTTTGCAACAACACCAGCTAACTTTGGAATAACCCCATTAGTTGCATTAGGCAATACAATAGTTAGCAAAGATGCATCGAATTATGGTGCGTTAGTCCAAGTATTACCAGGTGTAACTTCAGGTGGTATTGGGATTGAACTAAAAGATATAACCGGTATATTTGCTGTTGGTGATGTAGTTAGTATTACTCTGGATAGTACTCAAGATCTATTTAGCTTGTTAGTGTCTGCTAAACAATATCCAGTTAGTCCATATGAAATAACTACAGAAGCTGATATTACTAGTCCAACCTCTAAGTTTCTACCTTTATTTAATTATCTAAATAAAGCTAATGCAGCTACATCGGTTAATAATGGTTCGTTCTTTGCTATGGGAATAGTAGCTAATATCTCAACTCCAAAGCAACAAGTGGATAACTTACCAGTATTTGATACAGGTCCTAGTAGTCCTTTTGGTGCCGAATATATAACTGGCGCATACTACCCATATATAAGAAAACTTGGTGATTATCCATTAACTGCAGCTATGGTAGCTAGTAGCTATGCAGGTATTATTGCGTGTAATGATATACCATTTAAT
>JBKDHQ010000068.1:0-661 GCA_046336365.1 Neisseriaceae bacterium | reverse complement strand
GATACAATATCTTTGAGTTGGCTTGCTTGCATATTGGCTCCTACAGTGAGTTAAAAGGTTTTGTCACCGTAAGTATAAGCCAACTCTATGTTTTAATGTTAAATTTTTAATGATCTAATTATATTTTGTCAGGTAGTAAGGACGATTAGGTTAGTGTGCAGATAATCAACTGTTAGTTTATAAACTTAAGGAATATTTAACAGGGTGAATTTATGTTGCAGGATAATAGTTATATAAGAGAATCTAATTCACAAGATATAAAAATAATTAATGATTTACTCTATCTCTCAAAAGCATCTTGGTGCTATGATGCAAATTTTATGAGTCTGTCCTGAATTTTGTGCTCGTCTAATAATTTCATAAGTAGCTCCAGCTTAAATTTTATCAAATTTAATTAACATTTGTTGATAGGCTGGGGCCCAATCCCGAATAGGCATAGTCCACCGCTTCGAAATATTTAAAATAGCCAAATATAGTATTTTATATACGGCTATGTCATTTGGAAATACGCGTTTGTTTTTAATCCTAGAAAAATCAGTTGAAATTTGAGATAATAACGTAATAATAATTATTATAAATGGATAAGGTATGAAATTGAAACCTAAAGCTATTCACCCAAAAGGTGAGCTATCAGAATGTGACTTAGCTAAAGAGTTAGTCC
>JBKDHQ010000067.1:0-1911 GCA_046336365.1 Neisseriaceae bacterium | reverse complement strand
CTCTAATGCTACTTTTGCTTTAAATGCATTGTCATAGCTCGTCTTTTTAACCATTTTTTACTCCATATAAAATAATTAGAATTTTAACCTAATTATTTCTATGACGGTGGATCAAATTTCAGGGCACATTATAATGTGTGAACACATGTTAAAAATTCTATTTATATCTATTAAACATTTTTATTTTGTTCAGCCAATAGCTATCAATTTATTTTAAAACAGAATTAGAAGGTATTGAGTTTATAGTTTTTATTACTTTAAACGTTTATTAAAGGTTTTTAATGTTGCAACTATGCAAAATTTAGCAAATAATTATAATTAAGGATTAGTAAGATTATTTCACATAAACTGTTAAAAACAAAATTATTTATTAAATGAATTTTAGTTAGGAGGCTTTTAAATGAAACGAATAGCTCTATTTGAGTGCGTTGGGGGCTCTTTCCCAAATAAGTCTGATTTTGATAATTATAATGCTCATATTTTAGTTACTAAGATGCTTACATTCCACATTCTTAAAAATGGTGATAGAGTAGAAATGCTTAATTTATTTGAAATTGAAGCAGTTGCTAGAGAAAATGATGTTAATACTCATTTTAAAGAAATAATATGTAGCTTGATTGAAAAGTTACCTGAAAGTTGCTGGCAAAAAATAGTAGAAAAGCTGAATTTTAAACGGTAGATTTTATTATCTCTTTGAGAATAGTTGTTATCAATAGATTACAAATTTAATTTAGGAGTACATATTTTGAAAAATTTGCTAGTTTCTTGCTTACTGGTTATTAGTTTGTTTGGCTGTGGTGGTGGCAGTGGTGGCGGAGGTAGACAAACAGAAAATCTTCTTAGTATGAGCTTAAACGGTGAAAATGTAAGTCAGATTGATCATATTAAGAATATTGGTTTAGTAAAATTTCACGTTACTAATATTAGTGATAAAAGTATTCATATTGAATCAATAAACTTAGGCAATGATTTTGAAGATTTTATAAGTAAAAAAGATACTTCGTGTGTAAATAGTCTTGCTAGTAATCAAAGCTGTGTTTTGGCTATAAACCTTATAAAAGTTTACACTGCAAAGCAACAGGTGAATGTTAATTTTATTACTGATAGAGGTACCATTGTTATTCCTTTTTCAGTTTGGAATTATAATTGGATTAAGCCAAGTTTATCTTTAGATGTAGAAAGTGATAGTGATCAAAAATTTTCATATTACAAGGTTTTATATAAACCAGCTGGAGAAGTCAGATTTCTATTAAAAAATACAGGTTATAGCCCTGTTTATATCAAGAATATAAAGTTTAATACCATAAGTCCGTATAATCATATCGTTGAATCAAGTAATTTATGTGATGGAACTTTATATGAAAGCCAAACTTGCTATTTTATAGTTCATTACGGTGATTTAGCTTCACGTTATAATAAGATAGCTGGAGGATTAAAAGAATCATTTAATATTGATTATGCAGGCGGCTCAAAATTTGAATCATATAGTAATGATGTAATTGTTCCAAAGATATATGATGCTGCACATTGTCATAATCTAGGTATATGTACTATATACTTAGATAACCCGACTTCACAAAAAATTACTTTAAATGATTTTACCAACTTAAAATCTACTGCTGGTATGGAGATTATCCCAACTGAGTCAAATGGATGTTATCCTGGTATGACTATTCCTCAAGGTAAAAGTAGTTGTAATTTTAATTTTGTAGCTAAGAGTTTACCAGCTCGATTTAACTTATATTACTATCTCGGAACCTCATTTAAATATTATGAAACTTCTGCAATATAGGTTATAATCTTCTAATTACAAAAATATACTAAATTTTCTAAGCTAAAATTTTTTAAAATCTGATTTTTTGTTAAATTTAAGTAAATTTTCATAAAGTATACTAGCCCAATCCCTATTAT
>JBKDHQ010000066.1:0-277 GCA_046336365.1 Neisseriaceae bacterium | reverse complement strand
TCTTTGTATTTAGAATTTTTTTGAATATTTATGGCAATAAGGAATATCGCAATTCTTATTATAATAATTACGATGTTCTGGTTCTGCTATCCAAAACGTTGTGACATCACGAATAGTTGTTGCAATAGGATAACCTTTCTCCTGACTTTGTCACTTTTTGCCCCTAAAATTTCATAATATACTGAGATATATGTATTTATTTTTTATGGGCACTACATTATTTTAATTTAGATTGTTATGTGTAAATGTTTTGTGGCTATTCTAAGGTAGGTATACT
>JBKDHQ010000065.1:0-50151 GCA_046336365.1 Neisseriaceae bacterium | reverse complement strand
CAACATGCTTTGTGCTTTACTTAGAGTCTCATCATCAACCAGTCTACTTTTCCCTGTCATAATTTACTCCACAATAATGTTATTATATTAGCATTATTATAACATATTATCTGACTAGTTATTTGGTTTAATTGGTATTATGAATAGTATTATTGATTTCAAAGACTAATTCAATACCAGTACTGCCACCACCAACAATAACAATATCAATTTGATCTTGGTCTGTTTGCATTAATTCAAACAGTCTCATAATTAAGAGATTATGAAAGGTGTTGCATTCCTCTATACTATCAAACGATAAACAGTATTTACTTGCACCTTCAATATTAAAATCATTATGAACACTTCCAAGCGCAAATATTAAAATATCGTAATATAATGTATTCTCAGGTATAAAGATACCATTTGTGGCAATAGGGGCTAAACTAATAACTTTTGCTTGCCTATCTATATTATAGAAAGAACCTAATATAAATTTGAATGCATGCTCATTACCATGTGCTAAATATTCAGTTACATCTTTATTCACATCAATTCTACCTGCAGCAATCTCATGCCATAGTGGCTTCCAGATATAACATAAGTTTTGATCGATAAGAGTAATTTCTATAAAGCGTGTTTTACCTAATAAATTGCCAAGTAGAGTAACGATTTCTAAACCAGCAGCACCCCCGCCAACAATAACTATTCTTTTTATATTATACATCTGTGGTGAATCCGTCAAAATGATAATACCAGGTTTACTGGCTGATAGATTGATTTATTGAGCTAGACTCTGCATTGTTAGCATTAATAGTGCCAGAATTACTAGCTAACTGATTTTTGTCCGATCCCATTACTGAAATTCTTTTTGGTTTTGAAGCTTCTTTTTTAGGGATGCACAATTTAAGAACGCCATCCTCATAATTTGCTTCTATATTTTCACTATCTGCAATATCAGGTAATGTAAATTGGCGATGAAAAGTTCCACAAATACGTTCAACTCTAGAATATTGTGAATTATCTGTTCTAGTTTCTTGTTCTCTTTTGCCTTTTATTGTTAAAACACCATTATCCATAAATACTTCAATATCATCTTTATTTACACCAGGTAAGTCTGCTTTTATATAATAGTTATCTTTATCTTCGTTTATATCTACAGCAGGTGCCCATATACTTGTTGCAGTGGTAGATGAATCTTGCTTTCTTAAAGATGAATCCAGCATATCATTAATCTGATTTATTAACTTCCAAGGGTCATAAGTGGTTAAGTTCATGATATAACTCCTCCTTTACAACTATTTAAGTATTATTAAAAAAATCTAATAATTTAATATTAATACATAAATATAACAAAGCCATTTACATTAAGACAATAGAATTATTTGCTATAATATATAGGGTAGTAAATTTTGGATATTTATTAGCATAATATTGAGAAGAAAGAGGGTATTGATGCGACTTAATTGGGATAATATATAGAAGTGTAAATTCAAGTTTAATATATCTAAATTAGAATCTCTATTGATAATATTATAGTTATGGTTAACTTTAAATTATATAATAGTACTCGAACCCTCACTATTAATTATGCAAAATATTCATACATAGGTATCTATATAAAACACAATATAAAAAAATTGGGGGGATTAGGTTTAATAGTTTAACCCATTAAGAAGTTTATATTGCAGCTTGCTTTAGTTCAAGTAATATGTTACAATTCTAATTGATGTCTAGGGGATAGATTTGTCCTCCAGCTTGCTTAGCCCTAGATTTATTATAAAAATAATAATAAGCTAAAACGGAGTCTCATCCCTGATAAAAATTATTTATCTCAAAGAATTCCACTTTAGCTCCCAAGAGTTTAATATAATTAGGTAAGTATTTATACTATTTGACCAATGCTCTAAAGTTTTTATTAACAATAGATTATTGTTGCATAGGTTAACAATAGATTAAATATTTTTTAATGAATGATAAATATAATTTATAAGGTTTCACAATATGTCACATTATTTATTTACATCAGAATCAGTGTCAGAAGGGCATCCAGATAAGGTTGCTGATCAAATTTCTGATAGTATTTTAGATGCAGTATTAGCTCAGGATAAAAATGCAAGGGTTGCTGCAGAAACTTTGGTTAATACTGGATTGGTAGTGTTAGCAGGGGAGATTTCAACTATAGCGCAAGTTAACTACACTCAAATAGTACGAGATGTAATTAGAAATATTGGGTATACTAAAAATGAATATGGTTTTGCTGCAGATAGTTGCGCTATTGTGGTTAATTATGATGAACAATCACCAGATATAGCACAAGGAGTTAATGAAGGTGATGGGCTAGATTTAGAACAAGGTGCAGGAGATCAAGGTTTAATGTTTGGTTATGCAGTTGATGAAACACCGACATTAATGCCATTTCCAATTTATTATGCACATCGTTTAATGGAACAGCAATCAATTTTACGTAATAATGGAAAATTACCGTGGTTAAGACCTGATGCAAAAGCACAGCTTACAGTTAAGTATGATTCAGGGTCTGGTAGGCCAATTGCAATTGATACGGTTGTATTATCAACACAACACGATCCAGATATTAAATATAAAGATATAAGAGAAGCTGTTATCGAAGAAATTATTAAGCCTGTATTACCTACTGATATGCTAGAATATAGCACAAAATATCTAATCAATCCTACTGGTAAATTTGTGATAGGCGGCCCTATGGGGGACTGTGGTTTAACCGGAAGAAAGATCATTGTGGATACTTATGGCGGTGCAGCTCCCCATGGCGGTGGCGCATTTTCTGGTAAAGATCCATCAAAAGTAGATCGTTCAGCTGCCTATGCTGCTCGATATGTTGCAAAAAATGTTGTTGCCAGTGGTTTGGCTAGGCAATGCCAAGTGCAAATTGCGTATGCAATTGGTGTTGCAAGACCTGTTGGTATAAATGTTTTTACCTTTGGGACTGGAATTATTGATGATAGAGAAATTGAACGATTAATTTTAGAGGTGTTTGACCTACGTCCAAAGGGTATAATAGAGAGTCTAAATTTGTTAAGGCCAATCTATCGTAAAACATCTACTTATGGTCATTTTGGTAGAGATGAGATGCATTTTACTTGGGAAAATACAGATAAAGCAGATATATTATCTAATATGGTATCTGGAATAAAAAATATTGCAAATACCATGGATACTTCAACAGCTGGTTTTGCAAGAAATTGTATATAAAGTTAGGAGATAGATAGTTATGTTTATTATTGATGTTCATTATAAAGTTAGCTTAGATATAATCGACCAACATGTGACAGCACATCGCACATGGCTTGATGAAAAATTTAAAGATGGGATTTTGTTATGCTCTGGTCCTAAAGAGCCAAGAACCGGTGGTGTTATTATTGCACTATGTAATAGCCAAGATCAAGTTGAAAATTTGATTAAACAAGATCCATATTATAAAAATGGAGTAGCTAAATATACTGTTACAAAATTTTTATCAAATAAATGCCACCCACAGATTAAAGATTTGATGAGTTAGGACTATGAAAAAAATGATTAGGTTATTATTAATTATTGCTATTTTTAATAGTATGTTTGTAGATTGTTTTGCAAAAACTTTGTTTAATGACGCTACCGCTATAAAGTCTCATGATGATAAATCTATTGGTGGGTGGTCACCAATGTTTTTTACTAGTTATGATGAATCAGGGGTAAAGAAAATTATTGAGATGGTTCATCACAAAAAAATATATAATATAAAGATTAGCTATCCTTCAAGCCAAAAAAAACTAGCAAAAGAAATTAAAGATCAAATTGAAAAAGATACTTTGCTTAATCCTAGTATGTATTTATTACATTTAAAAGATACTCCAACTACACGTTATGTGCATAATCAAGTAGTATTAACCTTATATTATAGTAGACAAAGCTCTAATAAATAAATTGTTAATTATAACATTATAAAATAAATGCTTTATACTAGCCATAAGCCATTTTAATTTAATAACGACTTATAAAAAGGTGATTATTTATAAAATAATCTACAGGAGAAGTTAGAATTAAGATAACTAGAAATCAATTACTTAAAGATTACGCAAATGGACGTAGGGATTTCTCAAAAGAAGATTTAAGCTATATAAATTTGGCAGAAGCAAGTTTATCAGATATAAATTTTTCTAAGGCAAACTTGTCTTGGGCTGATTTATCATATACTAATTTATCTTGGGCTGATTTATCAAGATCGGAATTGCTTGAAGCAGATCTATCAGATTCTAATTTGTCTGAGACAAATTTTGATGGGGCAAATTTAACTAGGGCAAGCTTAGTGGAGTATAACTTATCTGAAGCAGATTTGAGTAATACAGATTTAACAGATGCAGACTTGTGCGGAGCAAATTTACTATTTGCAAACTTGGATAAAGCAAAATTAGTTAGAACAAAATTACAATGGGTTACCGGAAATAATAAAGAAATAAAGGTTCTATATTTTGATAAAAATCCTGTAATTTATACTAAAGATATCATTGTTATAGGTTGGGAACAACACTCAGTTTTGGAATGGCAAAATTTTACGGATGAGGAAATTGTTAAATTAACGGAAATTAATAATAATATTATAGGGATTAACTTGGAATGGTGGAAAAAATATAAAACAACCATATTATGTAATTGTTAAAATATTAATTAATAATTATATAGCTTTAGTCAATATAGAAATTCTGCTAATTTAGATTAGATCAGGAGCTTAAGATATCAATCCAAAATCCGCAATTATTTATTCATTGGTTGCAGTTATAGAAAATTTAGAATAGTTTGAGAGAGTATATCTGGTTGTTCAATTGGGCTTACATGTCCTCCAGGAATATTAACTAATTTACTATTTTTAATAAATGTTATTATTTCTTTATTGATAAATGGAGGAGTTAGTAAATCTTCATTTGAAGAAATAATTAATGTATCGCAATTAATTTGTGCTAATTCGCCACGTAGATCAGTCTTTATTAATGCATCTAATTGTCGTTTTTGATCTATCGAGCTTTGTGGATGTGGGTCATATACAATGCTACTTATAAAAGCTTCTACATAATTTTCTTTTTCTAGAAATTGATTCGAAAATAGCCACGGTAAAATTAGTTTTGCCAAATCTTTTATTTCTAAATTATCCTTTATTCCAAAGTTTATTTTGGTTAGAAAGCACATATTCCAATGTTTTATATGCATAAGAGGAAGAATTTATAACTACTAATTTATCTATTATTTGCTGATATTTTATAGCAAATTTTTGCGCAATTAGGCCTCCCATTGAATGCCCAATGATATGAGCATTTTTAACTGCAAGAAAACTTAGTAAATTGTAAACATCATCAGCCATTATTTCAATGTCAAACGGTATTTCATTATCCCTCGTTAGCCCAACCCCACGATTATCAAATACTACCACTTTATATTTTTGTGCAAGAACTTGTATTGCTAATGACCATACTTTATGATCAGAACTAAAACCACTAATTAAAATAATAGTTTTATCATTGTTTTGCCCATAAACCTTATAATGTATACTTATATCATTAAGTTGTGCTATGTTCATACTTCATCCATAAATTTCATGTGTTGTAATGCCGGTAGCTCTGACCTTATTCTTTCGATTTCTTGTTTATTAATTTCTCCTAGCACAAACCCTGTGCCTTCTTCGAGAATTGCCTTAATCATTCCCCATGGATCTATAATCATACTATGTCCAAAGGTACGACGCCCATTATCATGGATTCCGCTTTGAGCAGAAGCAATCACATAGCATTGATTCTCAATAGCTCGTGCCCTTAAAAGAACTTCCCAGTGAGCTTTGCCAGTATAATAAGTAAAAGCAGCAGGTATTATGATACTATCAACCCCAGCCATTTCACGAAATAATTCAGGAAAACGTAAGTCATAGCATATAGATAAGCCAAAGCTAAATTGCCCAATATTGAATGTAGTGACATCATTACCGCTTTCAAATAATCTACTTTCATCAATGTTATGTTCCTGATTATATAGCGAAAATAGATGTACCTTTTTGTAATAGCATAGCATATCACCATTTGGACCATAAACAATAGTTGTATTATAATATTTTCCAGAAACTTTTGATCTAATTGGTATAGTCCCTGCAACAAGATAAATATTATTTTGTCTAGCACTATTTTTTAATCGATCTTGAATTTTGCCAATCCCAATTTCCTCAACTATCTCAAAGAAGTTATCTTCATTTGGGTCACTAATTCTTATAAAGAATTCTGGCAGCACCACTAGCTGTGCTCCAGCATTACTTGCTTGTTGGATAAGATCTATAGCTGTATTGAGATTATCCTGCCATTGTTTAGAAGAAGTCATTTGTATTGTAGCTACAACCAAATTATCCATTATTTAGCTCCAATTCTATTGTATATAACTCTATTAAGATTACATAACATCGTTACTATGATTAATTTTTATTTATAATGATATTGTTTAGATTAATAATAAATTTATTATATTTAATTAAACCTAATTTATTTTCCAATTGTAGAACTAATATTCTTTGTTAGCTGTTTTGATACACCAATTTGCTTAACATTTGGTTTTTCTATTGGACCTGTTAGGTGGAATGCAAATGCAAATAACTTATTAACTGGGTTTTTTAGTGCAATTTCAGCCAAATATGTAGCTACCCCAATTAAAGGGTTGAGTGTTACTATACCAGCTCCAACTGCTACTCCAAGACCTATACTTGGTGTAACTTTTAAATATAAATTAACTGTATTATTATTTAAGTCAATCATACCTTTTAACCCAACAACTGCCATTGTACTTGACATATATAAATATTTTATATAAATGGTATTATTTAAAATATATCCATGAGCTTTAAGTGTATCAAAAGCATACCCATTAGCAAAAATATTTCCAAATTTCAAATTAACTATATTAACTATAGTTTGTAAACTGATAATTCCAATTATATTACCAATTAAAGTACCTGCATTAACTTTTAAAAATCTACCATTTTTTAAATTTATATCTATTTTTGCAATAACAGAGTTTAAGTTAATATCATTTAATAAACCAGGCCATTGTATGCTTCCTTGAATATCCCCACTGGTTTGGGATAGTATACCATGATACCTCAAATTAGATAATGTTTTTCCTAAATCTCTAGTGGAAATATAGAAGTCTGCAACGGTCAAAGCACTCTCTTTGTTACATTCAAAACAGTAATTTAAAGCATTAAAATCTAAAATGCTATCATTACCATTCCATCGGCTGCTTTCAACTATCAGGTTTGGTCCTTGTGGATTCAGACTGATATTTAAATTACCAAGATTATTACCCTTAAAATATAGTTGTTTCACATAAATTGTAGATTTTGGAAAATTTAATATATTAGATACTGAATTAGCGTAATTTTTAGCATGTACTAATCTTGATTCAAATATTTGGTTAAAATAATTATCGTTTTCTATGATATCAATATTTTTTGATTCAATAATATTGGAGGAAGATTTAGTACTTGTTTGATTATGATCGATTTTAGTAGTTTCTTTTTTATTTATATTTAAAAAATATAATAATACATTTAGTCTATTTTCTGGGACGTAGTATATACCATAGCCATCCAAATATTTAGAAGTTGTATTAAATGCAATAATATTATTAGTTATATATGCTTCAGCATGTGCTTTCCCAAATATTAGATCTCCAACATGTAATTGATTGGTTTGTAATGATACATCAATTGATGTATCATGTGTTTTTCCGCCAGTTGTACCCCTGTGAGTATTTGTAGAAGAAGGCGTTTTTCTCGTTTCAGTATTTGTTGTTATATATGTGCCATCCTTATTTGTAATATTTGAGTCATGTAAAGTTTTATGCCGTGAAATTTTTTTGATAGTATTTAACCATTCTATTAGATCAATTGTATCAGGAGTAGCACTAATTTTTACAGTTGCAGGAAGGTATTCATTAAGTTCAACATCATTTCCAATATGAACATTAGCTTTATCTAAATCACCTCTACTATTAATTGTAAATTTACTAAATATTGAATCATTATAAGTGAAATTTATATTATAAGCATTATTTGGGGATAGAGAATTCATGTAAAATTTAAAATCTTTACTTTCAGATAAATTTTTATGTAAAGGAATCGGAGCATCTATTTCCACATTTTTTAGATTTGATAAAGCAACTAAATGATTTACTCCTTGTCCATTTATACTAAAATTAATATTAGTTGAAGCATTTCCTGATATAAGTGGCGAAATTAGTGGTAAATAAAATTCTGAAAGTTTCGTATAATTAATATTTTCTGTCTTTGCAGTAAAATTCATAACTCCATTGTTACCAGTGGTGGCAGTCAGGTTCATTGTACCATCTAAAATTTTTGCTGTTATTGAAGATATATTGATACCTTTATTTGTAAAATCAAGATTACCATTAGCCTTTTCTATCTGAGGAATAGGTAAATCAAATTTAATATTATTATTTAAAAACGTATAAGTACCTTTTACTGTAGTATTTTCTGGTTTTGAAAAAGGAACTTTTAAAGCTAAATTTACTTTACCCTTACCATTTGCAATAGTTTTATCTGGCAAATTTCCTATCATTTTATTAATTGGAGTATGTCTTAAATAATTTAAGAAATTTTGTGTAGAGCCATATCCATTACCATGAGCAATAAGGTATGATTGATCATGCGTCATATCTGGAATAATTGCTTCAATATTATTTAGGTTATTACCATTAACACGTGCTTTTTGGGCGGTAATAATAATTTTTTGATTTCTAATCATAAATTTTCCATAAATATTATCTATGGTAGGCCATCCTTTAACATATAGTAAACGTCCATTATTAACATTGGCATCAATATAAAATTTACCACTACCCGCAATAAAAGGAAACTCACTTAACCATCCTGAAAAATTGAGCGTTGCGCTTTCACCATAACCACCAATTATAGCTGTTTTCAGCCACTTATTAGCTGCATCAATTGGTTTTGGTAAGTAAAACCCAACTCGAGATGCTGGGATCTTATCCAAGTTTGCATATAGTTCTAAATATCCAGCATTATTTGGAATATAGATATATTTACCATGGGCTACTATATTAAAGTCAGAAGCATGAATTTTAGTAGATTTAAGATTGACCAGGATCCCGCTCTCACTTTTTTTCAGCCAGTTGATAGAACTTGAGAGGCTTTTGATTTGGTATGGAATATAAAATAGCTTTTTATAAATTAATGTGCTACTTTCAAGACTTAGGTTTAAGCTACCACTTTCTTTGCTAATTAAAGCATTACCAGAAATATTATTAATTCTTGGGGTTTCATCTCCTTTAGTTAAAAGTCCTATTTTTATAAAGTTAATATTAAAAAGATAGTTTGTTGGTTTAAAAATATTACCATCCCAAGATATAATAAGTGAGTTAATTTTGCCTGTGACTGCAACATTTTTAAGTGATGGTATTATTGAAAGTAAATTATTTATACTATTTAAATTAGTATCATAAATACTAATTTCACCGTTTTTATCTAAAACATAGTAACCATTTATTTTCTTATTATCAAGAATAACTCCTTTATTAGTACTTATTTGCAAACTTTCTGCTTTAATTGCATATGTATTATTCTTTTCATTAAAATCTATATTTAATTTACCACCTATGTATGGAAAATTAATAATATCTGTGCTTTTGGATAGGGTGTAGTATAAGTTATTCAGATTAAAATCAGCTTGCAATAAATATAATTTTCCATTTTTCAAGGTTGCATTAATAGCAGTCTTTGTTTTATAGCGTTCAATAAATCCTGAATCTGGTAGATATTGTTGAAGCTTTTTAAAAAAAGCACCATTATTACTATATGAATTTAATTTAAAACTAGCACTCTTCCAATTAGAATAATCCTCAAATTTATTTCCATGCCACTTTAAGTCAGCAAAAAAATTGTTATTGCTTTTTTTAGAATTTATAGTGATACGTAGGTGTTTTGGGTCAAATAACTGGTTTGTATATAGTACATCTATGTTTTTAAGTGTAATTTTTTTAAAGTCATTTTTTTTATCCCAAAAACTTACATTGATATTATTTAAGGTTATCCCTTTTTGTTGTAGTATCCAGTTTTCAAAATCAAAAGGGCGTTCTTTGCTTTTTGCTTTTTTTCTATGATCGCTAATTAATATTCCATTTAAAAAAATATCATCATTAGCGTAATATTCTATTGCAAGTGCAGTTTTATTTATTGCGATTTTATCAAATATAAGGTTGAATTTCCATAAGCTTGAATAAGAAAGCTGTACATTTATTTGTTTGAACCTTAATTTTTTAGTTGGATATTCCTTATTATTTATCGATATCTCTTGTAAAACAATTTCTGGTAAATAATCATAGACGAACTTAGTTTGTATGTTCTCTATATTTAATTGATAATCAGTATTCTTCGCAATATAATTTTCGATATTGTGTCTAAAACTATTTAAATTAAACAGAACTATATTAGCTAAGATTGCTATACTGATAAATAAAAATATGTAGATTGTTAAAATAATAATACAAGATTTAATCAGTAACTTGTGAAGTTTAAATTTGTACTTTTTCATGTTTTACTTTGAACGCCTCTGGTTTTCCGAAATGTTTTGGTTAAAATTATACTATATTATGATAAAATACAGACTTATATTTCTTATATTTGTAAATTTAGGAAACAGTCAAGTTATAATGTATAATACTAATACGAAAATCTTAAACTAATTATAAGTAGCTATATTGCCATTTTCAGCCCTAATGTATTTGAGAAAGCAAAAGGATATAATTAATTTAATATCTAGTATAAGTAATAATTATAACGTATCATTATCTTTTTTTGAAACAAATAAAATTATTATGAAAAATTATCCAGCTGAAATTTTTAAAGCTTATGATATTCGTGGTGTTGTTGAAACCAGCTTGACGCCTGAAGTTGTTGAAATTATTGGAATTGTTTTAGGCAATATGGCTATTGAAGAAAATGTAAAAGGGCTTGTAGTTGGTTATGATGGTAGGTTAACTAGCCCAATGCTTGCAAAAAGGCTAATTGCAGGTATTTTATTAGCTGGCTGTGATGTGTGTGATATTGGTGTTGTAACAACGCCAATGGTTTACTTTGCTAATTATCAATTAAAAACATATTCTGGAGTTATGATAACAGGAAGCCATAATCCGCCAGAATATAATGGTTTGAAAATGGTTATTAATGGAGATACTCTTGCTAATGATAGAATTCAAGAAATAAAAAAGAGAATGGAAAAGGGAAAATATAAGAAAAATGGCAAAGGTAAATATTATGATATTGATATTAAAGAATCCTATATTGAAAAAATTGTAGCAGACATTAAATTGTCACGTCCACTATCTATTTTAGTTGATGCTGGTAATGGGGTGGCAGGTAAAATTGCTCCAACTCTTTATCGTAGAATGGGAGCAAAGGTGTTAGGTTTATATTGTGAAGTTGATGGAAATTTTCCTAATCATCATCCAGATCCATCCAAATTAGAAAATTTAGTTGATCTAATAAAAGCAGTTGAAGTTAGTGATGCAGAATTTGGTTTAGCTTTTGATGGTGATGGTGATAGACTTGGGATTGTAACTAAAGATGGAATGGTTATATACCCAGATCGTCAAATGATGTTATTTGCTGCAGAAATCTTAAATAAAAATCCTAGAGCAAAAATCCTATATGATGTTAAGTCGTCTAGATTATTGGGGGAATGGATAAAAAAACACGGTGGTGAACCAATAATGTGTAAGACTGGACATTCCTTAGTAAAGGCAAAGATTAAAGAGACTGGTGCATTATTGGCCGGAGAAATGTCAGGACATATTTTTTTTAATGACCGTTGGTATGGCTGTGATGATGGTGTATATGCAGGAGCTAGAATGCTTGAAATTTTATCTCAAGTAGAGGATCCTTCCGCCTTATTAAACTCATTACCTAATTCAATTTCTACACCTGAGATCAATATTCAAGTAAAAGAAGGCGAACAGCATAAATTGGTTGAAAAAATACAAAAAATTGCTAAATTTAAAGATGCTATTGAAATTATAACTACTGATGGAATCCGTGTTGAATATCCTGATGGTTTTGGCTTGGTTCGAGCATCAAATACAACTCCTGTATTAGTATTAAGGTTTGAAGCTGATAGTGAGAGTGGCTTAAAACGCATTAAAGAACAATTTAGAAAAATTATAAGTCCACTTGTATCAATTGTAGAGTTTTAAGAAAGTGATAACAAATTAATTAAGTTCTTTAGCTTTATTGTCACTGCAATATGGATCATTAGTAAATAATGGACTTAAATAGTAAAGTATAATTAATTTTGAAATTTGGAATGATAATCTGAAACATTAATATAGGATATTCGATGAAAAGGTACACAACACATTTAATTTTACTTAGTGTGATTTTAGCTATTTTAGGAGGTATCTACCTACCACAGATTTTTGAACCTATAAAATTTTTAGGTGAAATTTTTATAAATTTATTAAAATTATTTGCATTACCACTTATTTGTTCTGCATTAATTACTGCTCTTGGCAATATGGGAAAGAGCGTTGGACAATTAAAAATACTAGCAAGAAATACTATTATATATATGTTAGTTAGTGAGATTATAGCAGTTAGTATAGCATTAATATTGTTTAATCTTTTTCAACCCGGAATTGGAGTTAATCCAAATTTGATTTTACATGGAGTCAAATATGAAGCTACAAACCAAAGTAGTTTAAACATATCAAATTTTCTATTATCTGTATTTCCTCATAATATTTTTTCTTCTTTAGCAAAGTTTGAATTATTACCAGTGGTAATTTTTTCTATTATGTTTGGAATTGGTTGTGCTATTTTGGGTGAATCTGCCAAACCGATTACTCAATTTTTTGCAGCGACTCGTGATGTTTCAAATGCTTGCTTACATGGGGTAATGAAATTAGCACCAATTGGAATTTTTTCACTTGTTGGGTTAGGTATTGCACAATCAAGTCAATCCGGTAATTTATCTGGTGATTTTAAAGCTTTATTAAGTTTTGTTTTAATTTTATTTTTAGGCTTAATAATTCATGCATTATGGCAATTCATGCTTGTAATTATATTAACTAAACAAAACCCAATTAAGGTCTTTAAAAGTAGTATTCCAGTCTTTGTTACTGCTTTTGCAACGTCAAGCTCAGTTGCTACACTACCAACAGCTATGGAAACTGCTGATAATTTAAAATCTAATCCTAATACAACTAGGTTTATGCTACCTTTATGTGCATCAATTAATATAGGTGGCATGATGATGTATGAAGTTGCTGCAGCACTCTTTTTTTCACAGGTATTAGGGGTTAATTTATCACTAAGTAGTCAAATATTAGTTGCTATTGCTTGCATTTTAGGAGGTATGGCAGAAGGTGGTATACCTGAGACAAGCTTAGTGAGTTTAGTCGTAGTTTTTAAAATAGTAAATGTCCCATTATCTGCCATATCAATTTTATTGCCATTAGATAGAATTATTGATCGGTTCAGAACAATGGTAAATATTTTTGGTAATATGTGTGGAGCTATTGTTGTAAGCAATTCTTTAAAAAATAATTCAAAAAACATGTAAAAAGGAATAATTTATTATTATGATGAGTTTATCTCTTGTGCAAAAAATTGCAGTGTATATAGTTCCGTTGATTTTTGCAATAACGTTGCATGAGGCTGCTCATGCATATATGGCAAAAAAATATGGGGATAATACTGCACAATTATTAGGTAGATTATCTTTAAATCCATTACATCATATTGACCCATTAGGAACTATATTGTTTCCACTTTTAGGTATTATGATAGGAGGTTTTATTTTTGGGTGGGCAAAACCCGTACCCATAAATTTCTTTAAATTAGATAATCCGAAACGTAATATTTTATGGATAGCTTTAGCGGGACCTGCTGCAAATTTAGTGCAAGCATTAATCTGGGCGTTATTATTAAAATTATCATTTATATTAGATAACTATTTTGGTACACCATTAAGTCTTATGGCACAGGCTGGGATAGCAATTAACGTTAGTTTAATGATAATTAATTTACTTCCAATCTTGCCTTTAGATGGTGGAAGAATATTTTATTCGCTATTACCGATTAAGCAAGCAAATGCATATGCCAAAATTGAACCATATGGTATGTGGATCCTGATTTTCCTGCTCTTAATTGGTGGATTAACTTATATTATACAACCTTTATATACGACACTGATTAATTTCATTTTTTCATTAATAAATTAAGGTCTAAGATGAAAAACTATTCAAGAATATTGTCAGGAATGCGTCCTACTGGTCGACTACATCTAGGACACTACCATGGTGCAATAAAAAATTGGCTATCATTACAATATGAACACGAGTGTTATTTTATGGTGGCTGATATCCATGCATTAACCACTGGATATGATGATAGTAGCCAATTTGAAAATAATATATATGATATGGTGGTTGATTGGTTAGCTTGTGGAGTTGATCCATCTCAATCTACAATTTTTATACAATCGCAAGTAAAAGAGCATGCTGAATTACACTTATTGTTATCTATGATTACACCATTAAGCTGGTTGGAACGTGTGCCTACTTATAAAGAAATGATTGAAAAATTATCTCATAAAGATATTAGTACATATGGATTTTTAGGTTATCCACTACTGCAAAGTGCTGATATATTACTTTATAATGCTAAATATGTACCAGTTGGTGAAGACCAATTGTCACACGTGGAGTTAACTAGGGAAATTGCTAGAAGATTTAATTACTTATATGGTCGAGAAGAAGGATTTGAAAATAAAGCACGCGAAGCGATAAAGAAATTAGGTGCAAAAAAAGCGCAGATTTATAACAATTTATTGGTTCGTTATCAACAAGATGGAGATGATAATGCGCTTGAAAAAGCAAGATTTTTGGTGCAGGATGCGTTTAATCTATCTAGTGGAGAAAAAGAACGGCTATTTGCTTTTTTAGAAGATAAGTCAAAAGTTATTCTAACAGAACCACAAGCGTTAATTACCAATATCCCAAAGCTAGCAGGTTTAGATGGGCAAAAGATGTCAAAATCTTACGGAAATACAATATTTTTACGTGAAGATTTAGATAATATTAACAAAAAAATTAAGGGTATGCAAACTGATCCTGCACGGGTAAGACGTGCCGACAAAGGTGATCCAGAAAAATGTCCAGTATGGGAATTGCATAAAGTGTATAGCAACGAAGCTACTTGTTCATGGGTAGTAAATGGATGTACCACTGCTGGAATAGGATGTTTAGAATGTAAAAAACCCCTTATTGATGCTATTGAAGATGAGCAAGCTAAATTTCGTGAGCGGGCAAAGCCTTTTATTGATGATTATAATGTGGTGCGTAATATTTTAGCAGATGGTGCAGAAAAAGCTAGTGATATTGCTGCAGATACAATAAATGAGGTAAAAGAAGCAATGAATTTAAATTACTAATAAATTTTTTAAAGATGAATAGGCAAAATATATGTGGTTTTGGTATGCTATTATGGCATCAGCCTTGTGGGGGATTAGCTACGTAGTTAATCAAGTTTTGATGAGCAAATTAAATACGTTAGAAATTATTTTGTTTGAGTCAACATTTATTGTTGTATTATTCATTCCCTGGTTATTTTTCAACTACGGATTAAAATCCACTTTAATGAAATATATGGACATTAAATTAATATTGTTGCTGTTGTGTAGTTCTTCTATATATTTATTAGCTTCTGTTTTTATTTTAAAAAGTATTGGTTCAAGTAATGCAACTCTAGCATCTATTATTGAAGCTTCTTATCCTATTTTTACAGTAATATTTGCCTATATTTTTCTTGGTCAGAAACAATTTAATATGGCGACTTTAGTTGGATGTTCTTTTATTATATTAGGGTTAATAATTGTTCAGCAAGGTGGTAAATAAATTTTCTTTAAAGATTTTAATTATACTTATTGTTCTATAGATATTTTAAAATTTATATTCAGTGTAAGCTTTCATACTATTTTATAAAATAGCAATATAGACAAGTAAACCGAAGTGTATATGTTTTATTGATTATAAATATGATAAAATGTCGACTTTGATATTTCGATTTACTCATAATAATGCTCAGGAGACTGAAATTGTTTTATAAAAATAAAATAAGTATGCAAAATAATATATTTAAGCTGATTAATTTCTTAGTAATCTTTGGTCTAATAATTTCCCATAAGTCATTTGCAGATGATATAAAACAGAAAACTTTCAATAATAAAGAAAGTGAAGAAGTAAGTCATACATACTCGTCAGAGCATTATACTCAAAATGACTTTTCTGTTGAAGAAGAAGAAATAGAAGCTGCAAAATTAAAAAATTTATATATTTCACCATTTAATTATACACAAAATCCTGTAGCATATAGCATGGGTACAACTACACAAGCTGGTCCAAACGGAACATATCAAGTTGGTTTAAGTGTAATTGGTAGTGGTAATATTCCGCTAAATGGAGTTAATTCAACTTTTAATGTAGATGCATTTCAAGTATGGGGTCAAACAGGGCGATGGAATGGATTTGCACTAGGTGGCACAGTACAAGGAGTTCAAACAATTCGCCAGGTTGGTCAACCTAATACTTTTGAGCCATATAGTGTTTTAGCACCTACTCAGGCTTATATTAATTATCAACAGCCAGATTTATTTCAGATTACTGCTGGAAACATTTTATTAAATACTCCATGGGTCAATTCACTTGACAATGTTCCAGGTGCTACTTTTGCTAACACTAATAATACATTTCTTGGATTTACAGCAAATGTACAATTATTGCCATCATTAATTTTAATGGGTTTTCATGCTTATAGTTATTTACAGTATCCATACTCTTTCCCTAATGCCCAAAATTTGTATAATACATATGGAGGTCCTTTAGCTAATATGGGCAGCAATGCTACTAATATGGGTGTTACCGGAGTAGGTACAAGGTGGAACCCAGGAAATGGTTATAGAGCTAGATTATGGTTTTATCAATTTGTTGATTATGCAAATATGTGGTATTTTGAAAACAGTTATAATCTAGCGCTAAGCAAAGATTATAGTATGGATTTTGGTTTTCAAGCATTTAATCAAAGTTCCGGAGATAACTCGATTACAACATATACTCCACTACCAGGAGCTAATACTCCAGCCGGTATAATTAGTTCAAATGGTATTGGTCTTAAGTGGGTAATTAATATTCCTCATGATACAATATCAGTTTCATACAATAATATTTTTGGACCAGATAATTCATTTTTAAATGGTGGTATGCTAACACCTTATACATATGGGCTAGAAACTGATCCACTTTATACTACTCCTGCTTTAACTAGTTTGGCTGAGTTAGGTTCTGGTAGTGCATATACTATAAGGAATTCATGGAGGGCTATTGAAAATAAATTAACATTCAATGTATCATATTCACAATTTTTTACTAATCAAGCCTATGGTGGCCAGCCAAATGCTCCAATAAATGAGTGGGATGCAGCAATGATCTATAATTGGGATAGTCATTTCAATGTTTGGACACGGTTAGTCTATCTTGATGCGCCATCAGCTCCGATGTGGCAACCCCGCATAATTTTTAACTATTCATTTTAATTAATTTAGGGATCTTATTATGTGCGGTATTAGTGTTAGATTATCTAATCATGGAACTGATAGTAAAATTAGTTATCGAGGCCCGAATATTACTGTTATCAAAGAATATGGTGGCTATAATTTCATTTTTCATAGGCTTGCCATAATCGATACTTCAGAAAATGGTAATCAACCATTTGAAGATAGCAATTATGTTCTCGTATGTAATGGCGAAATTTTTAATCATAGAAATTTAAGAGAAGAATATAGAGCTTATGCATATAAGTCAAATTCAGATTGTGAAGTTATTATACCATTACTACAAAACAATTCATTGTACGATGTTTGTAACCATTTGGATGGAGAATTTGCATTTGTCGCCTTTGATAAAATAAATAATAAAATAATTGCAAGTCGTGATCCCATGGGAATTCGTCCTTTATTTTATGGTTATGATAGTGAAAATAGAATTGCTTTTGCATCAGAAATGAAAGATCTTTTAGATTTTTGTAAGAAGGTAGAGCCATTTCCACCTGGATATTATTATGATGGATCAACATTTAATATGTATTGTGACCTCTATAATATTCAAGGCGGTAAATATACGGCTATGAATGAAGTGTTAACTGGAATAAAAGATTTATTAATTAAAAGTGTAGTTAAGCGTTTAGATGCTGATGTGCCAGTTGGGTTTCTATTAAGTGGAGGGCTAGATTCAAGCCTTGTATGTGCAATAGCATGTGATTATTTGAAAAAACCAATAACAACCTTTGCGATTGGTTTAAATCATAACCCAATTGATTTAAAATATGCTAAAACTGTTGCTGATTATATAGGTAGTAACCATCATGAAGTTATTTTTAATTATGATGATATAAAAAATATTTTGAGAACTGTTATTTGGCATACTGAAACCTGGGATACTACCACAATAAAAGCTAGCATTCCAATGTTTTTATTATGTAAATATGTGCGTGAAAATACAGATATAAGAGTTTTATTATCTGGTGAAGTAAGCGATGAGTTATTTGGTTATAAGTATACAGATTACGCACCGAATGCAGATGAATTTCAAAAAGAAGCACAAAAGCGCATAAAAGAACTTTATATGTATGATGTGTTAAGAGCTGATCGTTGTATTGCAGGTAATAGTATTGAAGCTAGGGTTCCATTTTCAGATACTGAATTTGTGCGTTTTGTAATGAATATTGATCCAAAATTAAAAGAAAATAAATACGACATGGGCAAATATTTATTAAGAAAAGCTTTTGATGGAACAGAAATACTCCCTCATGAAATATTATTTCGAGACAAAGCTGCGTTTTCAGATGCGGTAGGACATGGGATGGTTGATTATTTACAAGAACTAGCAGAAAATTTGTATTCTGACGAAGTTTTTAAGTATAAATCAGAAAAATATAGATATAATAAACCATTATCTAAAGAAGCTTTGATGTATCGCGAAATCTTTAATGAGTTCTTTAATGCTCAAGATCATGTTATAAAAAGCTACTGGCTACCTAATCGTGATTGGCCAAACTGTAATTTAACCGATCCTAGTGCTAGGTTCTTACCAAATTATGGGAAAAGTGGTATATAATTATACTGAATATTAGATTTTTTATAAATGATAAATATCTTTTATTGAGATATAGGTATAGATTGAAATAAAGGTGGTTTAAATATGCAATATTGGCTAATGAAAACAGAGCCTTCTGAATATAGTATTGATGATTTGCCAAACTTGCCAAACCAAAGTATAGAATGGTTTGGAGTAAGAAATTATCAAGCACGCAATTTTATGCGTGATGAAATGAAAATAGGGGATTTAGCCTTATTTTGGCATTCAAGCTGTAAAGAACCAGGTATCTATGGAGTTGTTAAAATATCAACAGCAATACATCCAGATTCTACCCAGTTTGACCCTCAAAGTCATTATTATGATAAAACTTCAACACCAGATAACCCTAGATGGTGGTGTGTAGATGTTAAGTTTGTCCAAAAGACCAAGTATGTTTCTATAGCTGAATTGCGCAAGTACTCAGAATTAGCTGATATGCAAGTTTTAAAAAGAGGCAATCGCTTATCAATTACAAAGGTAACTCAGCAAGAGTGGGCATTTATTAAAAAACTCTTGTAGTTACTTTTCGCTCAATGGTTGATGGGATGTCCACTATTATAATCTTCAAAATATACCACAACATGTTCATTTATTGCTTTTAAAGGAGCAATATGCCCATGATTGTGGGTATTAAGTTTTTGAGTGTCTCACATTATAAGATTTGTTAATATAGGTAATAGCTCTAGCAATTATACAAATAGCAATTAATATAATATACCCATATATTAATGGTATTTGCGAATTTGTAGATAAATTGTGAGCAACAGTATTGCCTATCCATGCACTAAGTAATGAAAAACTACCAGTGGTAACCGCTGATGCTGTTGCCGCATATTCTTTAAAATGAGTTGGGTTGTGTACAAAATAACAAGAAAAAATTATTGAACTACAAAATAATAATACATAAATTGGTATTATAATTACAAATAAATTGAACCAAAAATGTGCCAAAATAGCCATTATAGCAATAGTTATAATAGCTATGTTTGTAGCAAAACTTATCTTCTTGTTCATGTTAATATGAATAGTTGCTCTGTTTGCTATCATGCCAAGAAACCACGATGCACCAGATAGTAAAGCAATATAGCCAAAAGTAATTGGAGAGTAGTTTAATTTAACTTGTACTATAAATGGTCCAACTAAATTAAACAACATCAATAGTGCATAAAGGGAGCTTAAACAAATAATTCCTGTAACAAACTCTATGTGAGTGATCATACTATAGTATTTACTAAGTATACTTTTTACACTAATTGCATGGCGTTTTATTATAGTTTCAGGAAAATACCTCCAAACCAATATTAAACAAATAAGGCTATAAAATAACAGAAAATAGAAATTTGCATGCCAACCTATAAAATGTTGTAAATAGCCACCAATAAATGGTGCAATCACTGGTCCAATTGAATAAGCAATTGTCATATAGCTAGCTTTTTTATAATATTCCTGCCCAGAAAATAAATCAGTGAAAATACTTCTTGCTGAGACTGCTGCAAATCCCGCGCATATGCCTTGTAAGAACCTAAACCAAATCATGTATGATATAGAATGAATATTAATTATGCATATGCATAAAAAAGCATAAATAATAAGTGAAATGATCATTGGGATTCGTCTGCCATACGCATCAACTATATTTCCAGCGATTATTTGGCTTACTCCTAATCCAAAAATATATATGTTAAGTGTGGTTTGTACGAGTATCTTAGTTGTAAAAAAATAATTTACTAAACTTGGTAACGAAGGAATATAAATATCTATACCAAGACCAAGCAAGGGTATTATTAGTAATGCTATAGCAACTATTGAATTGCTCTTGTGATGATTCATTTAAATGCTCCGATTTGTTCTATAAATAGTTTAAAAATTTTCAAATATCTTATAATGAGATATTATAACTCTTTCTTAGCATGGCATTGTTAAAAAGCTTTAATAATATATTTTTATATTTGAAATCGTTGAATAAAATTATTATATACAATAGTTTATCCATTATTTTTTGCACATTTATTGTAGACCTGTAGTTAATGAATTAGTTGGTTTATTTATTGAATGTCTAAAAAGCAACTTTAGACCTAAAATGCATCAATTCTGATTTTTTTTAAGTAAAATACTTTTAATTTTTATCCTCTATATAAATCAGTAAAATAAAGATTATTTGTTGTGTAGGAGTTTATTATATGTTAAAATACTATATTAACTTTGTGGTTGTTTTTTCTAAATCATTGTCGCAGAGATGTTTTTGGGGTTTAGCCTTTTTTAGCGAGGTTAAAATTTGTGAGAAGTTAGTTAATTCACTTTTGATATAGTCTTCTTTGAATTTTATAAGTATACTGATTTAGTAGATACTCGAAGTATTTGAATTCTGGAGTCGAAATGACGATATAAAAAACGATGACATGTACTATATGCTTTATCAGGAGCTTTTTGATAAGCAATGACAAAGTCCAGGATCGAAAGACTATGAGTATATATATTGGCTATGTATACAGTATTATAGGGTATTAAATATGAACATAAAGAAAAGCTTTACTGTGCTAGTTATATTAATTAGTTTAATGTTGGGAATGTTTACTTTAGCTGGTTGTAGTGGAGGTTCAAGTAGCTCTTCAGGAAGTGGGCAGCAAGGTGGTATGATTACTAGTGTTGCTACAGTTACTATGGGTAATATTTCTTTAATTCCAATAGGAAATGGTTCATCAGGGCAATCTTCAATAACAGTTACCAATAATCTTAAAGATTTAGTTAATTTAAAAACGGCAACTTATACTTTAACTGAAAGTGGAGTCACTAGTTCACCAATTAATGCGACTTTATCTGGAAGTCTAGTTAACGTTAGTCAATGTGGCTCTTTATCAGCACATGGAACTTGTAGTATTGGAATTAGTGTTCCAGCAGGCTCAACGCAAGGGCAGTATGTGATAACCCTTGAGTTTATTAATCTTAATACTAATAAAACGTATATCGCTACAAATATTGTTCCGTACTCCAATCAAGTATCTACGAGCATCGATGGTGGATTTCGTTATTTTGTACAAAATAGTAACATTTATAATCAGGTGGGTGGTTCAACTACAATGACCATACCCTTTCAGCTTATGAAGACTTTTACAAACCTTAAAGCAACAGTTGCTAATTTAAATCCAGCATTTTCGCCTAGTATCAGCTGTCCAGGTAATTCATATGCTATTGGAACTTTATGTAATCTATTTATTAAAGTATCAAGTACTGGTACTAATCCAATTATAATTGGAAATGTTACGGTGAGTGGAGATGCTCTAAATAATAATTTAAATATAAAATCTAATAAACATCTTAAGGTTCAAAATTCATTAGATCAATTTGCGATTCCCCTTACAGTTATCCAAAATAATTCTGGAAACTTGTTAACTTCTGCCCTTAATGTTGTACAAAATAATAATGTGCCACAAACAATAACACTATTAAATAACGGCGTTGGAACAATAACTAATATTAAAATTTCGCAAGGCAACTCAATACCAATTAGCATACCTGATGATAGCAATAATTGTTCTTCACTTAGCTCAGGAAGTTCATGTACTTTTAAAGTTAGTTCTAATTCACAAATTAGTGGACAGAATTATATTGCTGTTACCTATAACAATGGAAATAGTAATGGATCAAATTCGTCTTTGACTTTTAATTTTATTTATATTGCTAGTGAACCAACGCCTTCTTTGTCCTTGATTTCTGGACAAGGTAATATAAATAATATTCCAAATAATTCGGTAGTTTATTATTCTATTCTTGTAAATAATAATGGTAGTTCTGAGATGAGAAATATAACTTTTACTGATCCAAAAAGTCAAAGCCCTTATTTTAGTTGGGATTCTAGTTCTTCATGTAACTTGTCTGGATTACAATCTTTGTCTCCAAATCAGCAGTGCACTTTAGTATTAAAATATTCACCAACTCAAGCTGGTTCAGGGAATCTGAGTATTTCTGCAACTGGTACTTATACTAATCAAGGAGGAAATCCGGTTTCTTATAATGCTGCATTATTAGGTATTTCTTATAGTTCAATAACTGGGGATGCTTTTTTATATATTGCGCCTAATGAAACAATGTTTAACATTCGTGCTGATGGTAGTGATAGTGAGAGTAAAACATTTAGAGTTGTTAATGCAGGTTTACAGGTAACTAAAGTTTCAAGTATCAATATTCCGGTTGTTAGCGGGTTTGTAGATCTAGGAACTGGGACTTGTAGGGTTAATCAAAACCTTAATGTAAATGAATCTTGCATAATTAATACCAGGTTTGGCCCTGTTTCAGTTGCTAATTCTAACATTGAAAGCTATCTATCTATTGGGTATAAACCAAATGCTAACTATATATCAGATGTATATGCATTTTCTAAAATTAGCTTTAATAGTTCACTGGCTGCCTTAGTAAATGTAACAAATATCTTGGTAAATGGTGCTAATTCAGGAAGTGGAACATCAGAATCTCCATACATATTTACTAATTCGCCAGCTGTACCAGTATTGCTAACTAAAGTTACTTATACCAATAATGGAACTGCTACTGCGAATAATTTTAATGTTTCATTGAATAATCTTCCTATAGGGTATGCTGAGTCTGTATCTGGAACAACTTGTGCTACAGGTGTGTCAATGTTAGATTTAAACCCGGGTAGTAGTTGTGACGTATCTTTTTATGCTGTTAATCCAAATGGGTTATACAACCCATATACAATTAATGGTACAGGACTCGGCTTTAATATACCAGGTTTTAGTTATATTGATACCAATACTGGTACAAATACTAATCAGTTTCCAATATGGTCAGGACATTATGCTAATAGTAATAATATTTTTGTTACTACCAACCTTTTTGCAACAGTAAATACTTTATCACCATCTTGGTCAATAACTAAAGCAGGTACTGCGCAGAATTTTGTATTCAATAGTCCAACTAATGGTACTGTTATTACTATTCCAGCAGGTCAATTAGGTAGTTTTATTACAGTTGGGGGTGGTAGAACTTGTACTATAAGTTCTGGAAGTTGTAGTATACCAATAACCTACCAAAATACTGCACCACTTGGGGCATACTATTTTGACTATTATGTTACTCCAGCAGGAATTAGTCCTGCAGCCAAAACAAATAGTACAATCCAAAATGCAAACTTTACGCTTACAAATTAGCATAGACAAAGCTTAAAGTACAAATAATGAATGCAGTGATCTGTTTTTATAATAGATTACTGCATTTTAGTAAAATAATTGTTTTTAGATTTCTTTATGATGAAAATTTTTAAGAATATTGTTGCATTTTTCACTATTATTATCTTGGTTAATTCTTGCGGGTTAAATAAGAACACTACTATTTCTAACACTCAAAATTTAAATAATGTTCTAACTATTGGCGATATAAGTGCTATTCCCGTATCGAATATTTCTGATAATTATTCTTTATTAGCTATTAATAATATATCTAAGAAAGATTTGCGATTAAATTCAATAAGTATAGAAAATAATGGAACTAATATATCAAATTCTAATTTATATAGACATGTGGATGCAACAAACTGTTCTAATTTGAAATCAAATTCTCAATGTGACTTAAAAATATACAATATCAATTCAAATGGTGGTTATTTAATATGGCTTAAGTTTGCAGATCATAACAATAATTTATATAACTTGAAACAGTTAATTAGCTATACTAAGAACTTGCCTGTAATAAATGGTATTCAGATAGGCTCATTAAATTATACACTTCGTTCGTCTTCACTTACTATTCCATTTTTATTAAATCAAAATTTTGAAAGTGTATCCATTACTATAGGTGATAAAGCTCTGCCTTTAACATGTTCACATAAATATACTAAAGATAGTCTATGTACAATGATTGTAGAACCTACTCAAGTTAGCAATCACAGTTTAATTAGAATTTTTGGTTATAGCAATAATAGAGAATTTAATAACTATATACGAATTAATTATCAAGTGCCAACTCTATCTGCTCACCTTATTATATCTGTAATGAATCCTGTTATAAACCCTGCAGATGGTAGTTCTCCAATCATGGTTACATTATATAATAATGGTAATTCCACTGCGTCAAATATAAGCATTTATGGAGTAACTCCTATATCAGTTCAGAATGCTCCAATTTTACCTTGCGGTACAAGCATTGCCGTCAACTCAAGTTGCAATTTTTATATTAACGAAAGTATCGCTTCTCTAAGTGGTCAATCCACAGTAATTGTTAAATACTCTGACACTAATAATACAAATATACAACTTGTCCCAATTAATGTATCTTATATAACTAAAACAAATTCTCCATCTTTATCATTGACTTCTAGTGGAGATTTTAATAATTCAGTGATTAACCAAAACACAACAATGTATGTCAATGTTACCAATAATGGAAATGCAGATTTGAGTAACTTAAGGTTTAGTGATATTAGCAGAGCTAATCCAGCATTA
Organism: Neisseriaceae bacterium; assembly: GCA_046336365.1. Classification (GTDB taxonomy): domain Bacteria; phylum Pseudomonadota; class Gammaproteobacteria; order Burkholderiales; family UBA11063; genus Aquella. The sequence goes on along the minus strand of JBKDHQ010000065.1, from coordinate 24,442 downwards.
AGTTCATTTGCGCGTGGTTCAAGCTGCAGTAATGGAATGAGTTTGAGTGTGGGGCAAAATTGTTTAATGGTGTTGTCCTATAGCCCTTCTGCTACTCAGAATGGTAAAGTTAGTTTTTCTGTTGCTGGAAATTACACGAATTCAGGAGGCGCTAAACTCACTTATTCAAATGCAAGTTTAGATATCCCTTATTCTGCAAATAGTGGAAGTATATTTACCGCAGTTGGTGATTTGGGTGTTGTCATTAATTCTCCTGCTGGCGGTGGGGGAACTTGGAGTGCTAAAATTAATAGCCCGTTTCCTAATATTTCAGTTAGCGGAAACAAAATATATATTAATAATGAATCATATGTCTTACCAATGAGTAACGGCAAAGTTATGTATAGTGGTTTAAATGGGTTATTTTGGAAGGATTCTGGTTCAACTAATCTAAGTTCTAGCAGATGTTCAGTTATTTATGATGGTAATAATTATTACACTTGTGGTACTAACTCTCTTGCATCTGGTGCCTGTCCAAATATTGGGTTTGGATGTGTTATAAGGTCAAATAATCTTACTGGTAATTGGGCCGCTTTATACCAAACCCAACGTGCAGTAACAATAAATGATATAGCATATTTTAATAGTGGTGGTAATGCTGCATATATTGCATTAGTTGCAGATACTGCAGGAAATGGAGGTTTGGCAACCTCAACTAATGGTTATCAATGGCAAAATGCAAGATCTGGCCAGGGCGGTGGAGATACTAATTTTGATGCAGTAGCCTTTAATCCTGGAAGTAATATAATTACAGCATGGAATAGTTTAGGTTACAATAGTTCAGTTAATATAACTACATCATTATTTCAGTGGACAGCAAATACATCTAGAAGTCCTGCAAATAGGGTCGTAACTAGTGCAATTTATCAAGGGAATAACTATATATTAAGTCTTGCAAATGGAAATATATATACAGCAACTAATGTGACTGGTTCTGAATCATATAACTTGGTTTCTGATAAAAAAATACAACTAAATAGTTTGGCTTATGCCAGTATGATTAATTCTGGAACCTTTATGGCAGTCGGGAATAATGGGGTAAATCTTTCTACTAAAAATCCAAATGTATTCGGAGCGTGGAATATAAATCCGGCTTTAGTTGTTGGCCAAAATATTACGCCTAATCTTCTAGGTTTATATTATGATGGAAATCACTTATGGGCAACGGGTACAAATGCTATATTAAAAACTAAAGATGGTGTGAATTGGGCTACTCCGACTTTAAAAAGTATTGCAAATAGCGCTATGGGTTATCTCGCAGTAGATAATCAAGGTAATATTTATTCATCAACTGATTTAACAAATTGGGTGAAACGTTTGAATCCTACTTCTAAGGTATTAAATAGCGTTAGCTGCTTATCAAATAACCTATGTTTTGCTGTTGGTGATTTAGGTACAATATTAAAAACTACTGATGGTATAACGTGGAGTCAGATAATTTCTAATACCTCTAATAGTTTAAATAGCATAAATTGTAATTATGGAATATGTATAATAGGGGGGAGTAATGGTAATGCAAATTCAGGAACAATATTGATTAGTGATCAGAATAATAATTTTGCAGTTAAAAGCAGCAATTTGCCAACAAATATTATTAATGCTGTGTTTACAACTACTAATGGCTATTTAGCTATTGGTGCAAATGGAACTATTTTTACATCAAATAATGGAAATAATTGGTCTTTAGTAAATTCTGGAACATCAGTTAATTTATATGGTGTTAGTTGCAGTAGATTTGGGCAATGTGTTGTTGTTGGCCAATCTGGAAAAATTTTATTCTCAAATAATAATGGAACATCTTGGAGTAATGCGGTTTCAAATACTACTAAAGATTTACTTAGTGTCGCGTATAATGGAAATTTTGTGGCTGTAGGTAAGGGCGGAGTCTTACTTTGTTCAAATACTGGTTATGGAACTTGGAATGCTGCTAAATTCCCTACAACAAGTACAACAAATACCAATCTGAATGCTGTGATTAGTAATTAGTTATAGACTAGACTTGTATTAAAACAGATATACGCATCGTTTTAATCAAAACACTAACTTTCAACAGTTGCTTAGAATTCATCAACAGTTAGGTCTTAGTTTCCGTGCGGCCGATAATGATATTAGGCAAAATTTTAGAGCTTTTAGAAATAAATGTATTGAACTGATTGAAGAAAAAGTTTCTTTAAAAGATTTTGTTGAATATTGTGGAACAAATTTCGTAGTTAACCATGCTCTAAAAAATGAAATGCTAAGTAAAGAGCAATTTGTTGAGTTGTTAAAAAAAGCTGGAGGGCTTTCATAAAAATAACTAATTTTTATCTATTACTAAGTTATACTAATTAATATTTATGGTCAGCAATTAACATTATCCTGATTTTATAACGCCAATTGAGTAAATAGTTAAAGCGATAATCTTTACTCAAATTTGGCGTTATTTATAAGCCGATACACATGTATTTGATGTTCACAAAATCTTCTATGACATATTTTGATCCTTCACGGCTAAAACCAGATTGTTTGATTCCACCAAATGGTGCAACTTCGGTGGAAAATAAGCCTGAGTTAATGCTAACCATGCCATATTCTAATTTTTCAGCTACTTTCCATATTCTGCAAATATCTCGACTATAAAAATATGCTGCTAATCCATAAGAAGTATCATTTGCAAGCTTGACTACTTCATCTTCATCCTGAAATTTATAAATTGCTATAATAGGGCCAAAAATCTCTTCTTTGCTAATATTGGCTTGAGATGGGATATTAATTATAATTGTTGGTTTATATGCATTTGGTGAACATGAATCTATGCTACCACCTAAGAGTAATTCTGCGCCATGATCTATAGCATCTTTAACTAAATTTTCAATTTTGCTCACAGCTTGTTGATTAATTAAAGGTCCAACAGCTACAGTTTCATCTAAGCCATTACCAACCTTTAATGATTTTACATAGTCATAAATCATATTTACAAATTTGTCGTATATGCTATCATGTATATAAACTCTATTGTCTGCAACACAAGCTTGCCCACCATTACGAAACTTTGCTGCTTTTAGACCTTCGAGTGCTTTTTCTAAATTAGCGTCGTCAAAAACAATAAAGGGTGCATTTCCACCTAATTCTAGAGATAATTTCTTTAAAGTGCTACTACATTGCTCCATTAATAGCTTCCCAATTTTAGTAGATCCAGTAAATGAGAGCTTACTAACTCTTGGATTTTTACATAATTCCTGGCCAATAGTTGCAGTATCACCAGTAATAATATTAATTGTTCCTGGAGGTAATCCTGCTTCTTCAGCTAACACTGCCAAAGCTAGTGCTGAAAATGGTGTGCTTTCAGCTGGCTTAATTACCAAAGTACAACCAGCTGCTAAAGCCGGTGCACTTTTTCGCATAATCATAGCACTGGGAAAATTCCAAGGTGTAATTGCAGCGCATACTCCAACTGGTTCTTTTATAACAATAAGCCGGCGATCAGGATTAATGGTTGGAATTACATCTCCATAAATTCTCTTGGCTTCTTCTGCAAACCAATAATTATATTTATTGCCGTATTCAATTTCACTAATTGCTTCCTTTAATGGCTTACCTTGTTCGATAGTCATGATTTTAGCTAAATCCATTTTATGTGCTTCTATCAAATTAGCAAAGCGGGTTAAAACTATTGCTCGTTCTTGTGCTGTAGTATTTTTCCAACTATTAAGAGCTGTATCTGCAGCTTCTATTGCTTGTTGAGTTTCTAATTGGCCACACATAGGTACTTTACCAATATAACTATTATCAAATGGATTAAAAATATCGAAAGTCTTTCCTTCTATTGCATTAATCCATTTGCCATTAATATAATTTTGCTGTTTAAATAATTTTGGATTTTGTAGTTGCACTTGTTCTTCCTTTGAATCTTTTGATTTGGAAATTATCTATACTCATCGTCTTTCAATCTTGGACTTTGTCATTTCTTATAAAATGCTCATGATAAAGCAGATAGTCGATGTCGTCGCGTTTTATATCGTCATACCACGTCCAAAATTGAATACTTCTAGTATATATTATCAATAATTGAATTTGTATTAAGGATTGTTGAATGAGTAATAGATATTCGGCATCATGCTCTTATTAAGTTAAAGTATAAAATTGCTGAAAATTATATCACAAACATAAAATAATATGTTAAATGAGTTATATTTGCGTTGAATGGCATCTAGGTTATCTAAATTATTTTTGCAGTGCATCCAGGTATGATAAAATATCACATTAAAACTTATTTATGGAGCAATATAGATGCAAACTAAATCGCGCCCAAAATACTTGGGTTTATTTACGTTAGCTAACCGAATGTCAATTACTGCAAAGGTTTCTATACTTCATCGAATTACAGGCTTTTTACTCTTTCTTAGTATTCCATTTATCTTATATATTCTCCATAAATCACTAATTAGTCCAAACTTTTATACCGCATTTTACGGTGTAACAACTTCTATAGTTATGAAATTAATTTATTTAATCTTAATTTTTGCTTTAGTATATCACGCTTGTGCTGGAATAAGGTTCTTATTCTTAGACATTCATTTTGGTACTCAAATAAATACTGCTAAAAAAACTGCTGGTATTGTTATTCTGGTTAGTATAATTCTTACAATAGTCTTAGGGGTATTAATATGGTAAAGCGTTATATAACAGGTGCAGGTTATGGATTTAATAGTTGGCTACAGCAACGTATAACTGCTATTATTATGCTTGTAGTTTCATTAGTATTTATTGGCTTAGTTTGTGTACTTGCAACAAGTGTGAATGCGAGTTTCTCTTCATGGCAAGGATTATTCAATTATACATTTACAAAGATTATTGTACAACTATTCTTTATCGCGTTGTTAATTCATACCTGGGTTGGCGTACGTGATATTTGGATGGACTATATACAAAATAATGCTCTTAAATTAACACTACATATCTTCACAATATTATGGTTATTTATGAGTTTAATATATTCAATTAAAGTGATTTGGCAATAAGAGGGAATTAAAATGTCTTTACCTATCTTGAAATATGAAGCAGTAATTGTTGGTGGTGGTGGAGCTGGTTTACGTGCTGCATTACAGTTATCTGAAGCTGGTATTAAAACAGTTGTATTATCTAAAGTATTCCCAACCAGATCTCATACTGCTGCAGCTCAAGGTGGAATTTCTGCATCTCTTGGTAATATTGAAGAAGATAATTGGCATTGGCATATGTATGACACTGTAAAAGGTTCTGATTGGTTAGGTGATCAAGATGCAATTGAATTTATGTGTGCACAAGCAGTTGATGCTGTTGTTGAGTTAGAACATTTTGGTATGCCTTTTGATCGTTTAGAAAGTGGCAAAATTTATCAACGGCCGTTTGGAGGGCATATGTCTGATTTTGGTAAAAAGCCAGTTAGACGTGCTTGTGCTGTTGCCGATAGAACTGGTCATGCAATGCTACATACCTTATATCAACGCAATGTTAAAGCAAATACGCACTTTTTGGTTGAATGGATGGCATTAGATCTAATTAGAAATGAGCAAGGCGATGTTATAGGAATTACGGCATTAGAAATGGAAACAGGGGAAGTTTTCATTATTCAGGCTAAGGCAGTGCTATTTGCAACGGGAGGAGCGGGCAGAATATATAAAGCCTCAACTAATGCTTTTATTAATACCGGTGATGGCCTTGGTATGGCATTACGTGCAGGACTTCCAATTGAAGATATTGAATTTTGGCAGTTCCATCCAACTGGAATAGCTGGGTTTGGAATTCTAATTACTGAAGGTGTTCGTGGAGAAGGCGGTTATTTACTAAACTCTAATGGTGAAAGGTTTATGGAGCGGTATGCGCCAACTGCTAAGGATTTGGCATCTCGTGATGTTGTTTCCAGAGCAATGCAGTTAGAAATTAATGAAGGACGTGGTTGTGGTGCTAATAAAGATCATGTTCTATTAAAGCTAGATCATTTAGGACAAGATGTAATTGAGAAAAGATTACCAGGTATTCGCGAAATTTGTTTACAATTTCTAGGAATAGATCCAGTTAAAGAGCCAATCCCAATTATACCTACATGCCACTATATGATGGGTGGTATTCCAACTAATTATCGTGGTGAAGTAATTGTACCTCAAGATGCGGATCTTGAAAAAAAAGTTGAAGGTTTTTATGCAGCGGGAGAATGTGCTTGTGCCTCAGTACACGGTGCAAATAGATTAGGTACCAATTCATTGCTAGATTTAGTTGTATTTGGTAAATCTGCTGCAAATTCAATGATTGAGTTTATTAGAAATCACCCAGAGAATTATAAAGAGCTACCCGAAAATGTTGGTGATTTTAGTTTAAATAGATTAAATAAATTATTAAATAACCCAAATGGTGAAAATGTAGCTAATGTTAGGAGTGATATGCAATCTGTAATGCAACAACATGCAAGTGTTTTTAGATCACAAGATGCCTTAGAAGAAGGGGTTAAAAAAATAGAAGAAGTTGCAAAGCGTGCTGAAAATATTATGATTAAAGATAACTCAAAAGTATTTAATACTGCATTGGTTGAAGCCTTAGAGTTTATGAATAGCATTGAGGTAGCGGTTGCTACTATGGTTACAGCAACAGCTAGAAAAGAATCACGCGGGGCGCATGCTCGCATGGATTATCCAGAGCGTGATGATGTGAATTTTATGAGACATTCTCTATATTATAAAAAAAACCGTGACATTGTGTATAAAGACGTACACAATAAGCCACTTACAGTGGACTATATAGAGCCAGCAAAGCGTGTTTATTAAAAATTATCAGGAATAAAAAAATGAGTAAAATGAAATTCTCTATATATAGATATAATCCAGATATTGATAAAAAGCCATACTATCAGGATTATGAAATTGAATTAGATGATCATGATACTAAGTTATTAAATGCATTAGTTAAAATAAAAGATTATTTGGATGACTCTTTATCTTTTAGGCGCTCGTGTCGTGAAGGGGTGTGTGGATCTGATGCAATTAATATAAATGGTCGTAATGGTTTAGCATGTCTTACCAACTTATCTGAATTAAAAAAACCTGTTGTAATTAGGCCAATTCCTGGGTTACCAGTAATTCGTGATTTAATTGTTGATATGACCCAATTTTTTAGCCAGTACCACTCAATTAAGCCTTATGTTATTGATGAAAAACCAATGCCAGAAAGAGAACGGCTGCAATCTCCAGAAGATAGAGATCAATTAAATGGCGTAATAGAGTGTATCTTATGTGCATGCTGTTCTACTGCGTGCCCATCATTTTGGTGGAACCCAGATAAATTTGTAGGACCAGCTGCATTATTACAGGCATATAGATTTATTGCCGATACTCGGGATGAAGCTACTTCTGAACGATTAGATTATTTAAATGATCCATATCGTTTATTTCGTTGCCATACCATTATGAATTGTGCAGATGTTTGTCCAAAACATTTAAATCCAACCCGTGCCATAGGTAAGATTAAAGAATTAATGGTAAAAAGAGCTATATAAGATCAGATTTTATAAGGGACTGGTAATAATATGAATCATGTAGTTGAAAAGCTCAAATGGAGATCGAGAAGGTCTATGTTAGAGCTTGACTTATTCTTTGATTCATATATAAAGTCTGGGAAATTAGATAAATTGTCCAATGAATACCTTGAATATTATAGTATTTTGTTAGAAGTGGATGATGGTGAGCTTTTAGAGCTTTTTCATGGTAAAAATAAATTAAGGGATACTAAATTACAGTTTTTAATTGATGAAATTAGATCAGCAAGTAAATAAATAGTAGTTTTATTTTTTTAGTTGCATATGGTGTAGTTCAAGTTTATGTGCTTTAATTTATAAAGCATTTACAGCGATTTTTATTTGGAGAACATAATGTCAGATAATAAACAAATAGTAAAAATTGATTTGGGTGGTGGGCATATTGCAGAAATGCCAATCTTAGAAGCTAGTATTGGTCAAAATGTTATTGATATGCGTAGTTTAGGTAAATTAGGAGTGTGGAGTTATGATCCAGCATTTCTATCTACTGCAGCATGTGAATCAAAAATTACTTATATTGATGGGGATAAAGGCCAGTTATTTTATCGTGGTTACCCTATTGAACAGTTAGCTGAACATTCAACCCATTTGGAAGGCGCTTATTTATTATTAAAAGGTGAACTACCTAATAAAAAACAATTTGAGGAATTTGAACATTCGATTAAATATCATACAATGGTTAATGATCAGTTAATTAGATTATTTAGTGGCTTTCGTCGCGATGCTCATCCAATGGCTATGCTAACTGGTGTAGTAGGGGCAATGGCAGCTTTCTATCCAGATGCTTTTGATTTTCAGAATCTGGAAACTAGAGATATTGCAATTGCTAGGTTAATTGCTAAGATGCCTACTGTTACTGCAATGTGCTACCGTTATACTAACGGATTGCCATTTATGTATCCACAGAATGATTTATGTTATGCTTCAAACTTTTTATATATGATGTTTGCTACTCCTTGCGAAAAATATAAAGTAAATCCTGTTGTTGCTAAAGCTATGGATCGTATATTTTTATTACATGCTGATCATGAACAAAATGCATCCACTTCAACAGTGAGAGTTGCTGGTAGTTCAGGAACTCATCCTTTTTCAGCAATTGCAGCTGGTGTTGCCTGCTTATGGGGGCCTGCACATGGTGGTGCTAACGAGGCTGTATTAAAAATGCTTGCTGAAATTGGTAGTGAAGATCGTGTTGATGAATATGTGGAAGGAGTTAAACAGAAGAAATATCGCTTGATGGGATTTGGCCATCGTGTATATAAAAATATCGATCCTAGAGCAAGTATTATGCGTAAGACTTGTTATGAAGTATTAGATGAACTGGGTAAACATGATGATCCATTATTCAAGTTAGCTATGAAATTAGAAAAATATGCTTTATCAGACTCATACTTTATTGAGAAAAAATTATATCCAAACGTAGATTTTTATTCTGGTATTATTTTAAGAGCGATTGGTATTCCAACAGAAATGTTTACTGCAATTTTTGCTTTAGCTAGAGTTGTAGGTTGGCTTTCTCAATGGCAAGAAATGATTACTGATCCAGACTTAAAAATTAGTCGTCCACGACAACTTTATACTGGCTATACTTCGCGTGATTATGTTCAGATAGAAAAAAGGTAATTAATATCACTGTTGCGCAAATTCTGTTATATTTGCGCAAATCCTCCTATAAATTTCAAATAGCCATTTTGCTCAAGCAAATCTTATTTTATAATTACAGCACAAACCGGGGCAAACATTTTATCTTGGGGGAAACTCCCTAAATTTATAGTTTTTTATTTTTTTACTTGTGTTAGAATCAACCTGGTTAAAAATATATATCATCTAAATGATTGAGAATATCTAGTATTTTCTTGATATATTGCAAGACAGAACTTTTATTACATGAAAGGTTTACCTATGTACAAAAGCATTTTTTTAAGATTAAGCTTTTTATTCATTGCTACATGGTTATCGGGATGTGGTAGTGGTGGAAATAGTAGTTTAGCTCCTTTAGGAAACAATAATGGACCTCAAAGTTCAGTTGTGGTATCTGAAGATGCACAGATTAGAACTCCAAGTTCAGCATATGTTATTTTTGATAATGCAAATATCCAGTTAGATATTCAGCCTAACAATCAAACAGTAGAATCTATTAATAGTTGTTTTGAGCTAGTAAAAAATTCTGATGGCAAAACTTATACTATTACACAAAACTCAGGGCAATATTATTCAACTGCTACAGTTAACTATACCGTTAAAAATATTTGTAGTCAACCAGAACTAATGTCAGGGTTACAAGTGGAAGCATCAAATGTAATGATCAATAACCGTGCTGTAACTTTATCTTGGATAGGCCAAAAACAAGTAGATGCTCCATATCTAACAATGTCAGATTCTACTAGTGGTAGTGATATATTGGTTACTTCAAGCACACCATTTTGTACTGGCAATTATTGTGATTGGGCAATGGTACCAGCAGGTGGTTCTAATGTATTTACTATTAATTTAAGTGCTGATACTGCAATTAATTCATTTGTGGTGGGAGATGTAAAAATTATTGGAAGTACACCGCCACCGCCAGCACATCCAGGTGCATTAACAATTAAACTTGATACAGAACATTTAGTTGCTCCTTGTAAAAATTTTAGTTCATCATCATGCAAGATTAAGATAGATGTACTTACGCCATCGGGACAAACTAAGCTAGTTCAGATGGTAGTAAATCCAACAGAAAGCCCCATTTATACAGTAACATATTCCAATTTACTTCCAGGTAAATATAATGTATCTGTAAGTGCTGATAGTAAGTATCCAACAGGTAGCACAATAAAATACCAACCAGTAGATGGAATTGTAGATATAAATAGCGATACAACTTCAAATGCTCAAGTAACATTTGAATATAAAGCGCCCCAACAAATAGGTAGTATTACAGTTAATGCAGGTACAGTAAATTCTGCGGATAAGGGGATATTTGCAAATATTGGTAAATTAAACGGATTTGCAATTAATGAGAATACACATCAACCTATATCATTTGAAGTTGGTTTAGAAAGTAGTGTAACATTAACTAATTTACCAACAGGAAATTATATAGTGGAGTTACAAGGAGTAGCAGATCCGCAATCTGGATTGTATTATACTCAGAACAAATATAATATTACATTAGAAGCTGATAAAACTGCAACTGTTAATGCACCATTTACAAAAATAACTGATGGTATTTATTCTGTACCATTTAATGTTGAGAGCGCCCCTGCTAATCAAACTGTAAAATATGGAAGTAATACGCAGTTATTTAAATATAAAGATAATATTTTAGCTAATGGAACGAATAGCTATCATTTTCTAACATCTGAATCAGCAGTAGCACTAACAATAAATTCGCCAAGTAGCAATACAGTAAGTTATGAACCAAAAGTAGTTGTAAATAGTGTAACTGCAGTTAGTATTATTTACAAAGGCATTTCTCCTTCAAGTGGAGGTTTAACTACTTTTAATGACCAGATCGTTGATAGTCATGGTAATGTTATTAAGCTAAAAGGAATTAACTGGTTTGGTTTTAATAATGGGGTAAAAACTCTTAATGGTTTGTGGAATTATAATTCAATATCTGGTGATTTTGTAAGTACTGTTTGGAGATTAAAAGCTCTTGGTTTTAATGCGGTAAGGTTGCCTTTTACTTTTCCAATATTGAAAGATAGTGCTGCATCAGTTGGCCATAATGGGTTACAATCAGCTACGAAAGGTGCTTTAGAAACTAATTTAACTAATCCTTCTCATCCAATTCAAGGCAAAAATTTTCCTGATTTAAACTATAATCCATCTCAAGCATATAGTAACCAGTTGATGCCTACTGATACTGCAATAAAGCAATTTCTTTATGTTGTTGATTTTTTTGCCAAAAATGGTTTTTATGTATTAATTGATGATCATAGTGAAGATAACACGCTTATCAGTAGTGGTATTGATGCATGGGCATCTCAATGGTCATGGTTAGCAGAACAAATTAATACTTTAGCAAAAAGTAGTGGTGAAAATGTAATGTATGATTTGTTAAATGAGCCAGATCATGCTGGCATTAAATGGGAAAATGGTGCTACTCCTTTAGGTATTGCTTATTTAAAAGCAATGGATGCTATTTATGCTGTGGATCAAAAAGCAGGAGTTAAACATTTGTTTTTTATTGAAGGTACAGGGCAAGGCGGAATTAACGCCAACTGGGGTGATGGTTTTGCAACTGATGAATCTATAATTAGACAAAGTGGTTTAAGCGATCCAAATGCATTTTTTACAGCGTTAGAGCCCAAACCATATGTAAATCAGGTTGTATTATCTCCTCATGTATATCCACCTAGTGTTACAAATGCAAGTGCAGATTATTATGGTAGTGGATTATATAATCGGTTAACCGTATCATTTGGTACTTTAGCTAAAACTGGATATTGTGTTTCAGGATCATGCCATCGCTATCCAATTGCTTTTGGTGAATTTGGTTCCAAATTCATTGATGCAAAAGACTTCCAATTTTTCTCAAGTTTTGCTAACTATTTAAATTATACCAGTGATGCACAGGATGGACAACATGACGCTATAGAAAACTGGTTTTACTGGGATTATAATGCAAATAGTGGTGATACTGGTGGAATTGTTGATGATGGTTGGGTTACTATATTATGGCCTAAAATCGACTATTTATCATATGGTATTGTTAACCATCAAGCAACCAATAATCCAAATGGTTTAGGTTTGGTTCCATGGTATAAATAGTTTGTGTTCAATTAAACTTTACCTTGCATACTCTGCAGGATATTTTTTAAGTGCTATTAAATTCTCCGGTTAGTTTAAATAGCACTTATAATTATGACTTTAAATAATATGTAGCAATCTATATTTGGACAGTTAGCCCAAGCTCATTTAGTTGTACATCATCAACTATGCTTGGCGCATTAGTTAATAGGCATTGCCCAGTTATGGTTTTAGGAAATGCAATAACATCTCGAATCGAATCAGCTTTACACATAAGTGCTACCAGACGATCTAGACCAAAAGCAATCCCACCATGAGGAGGTGCCCCGTATTGTAGATTTTCCAAAAGAAAGCCAAATTTAGTTTGAGCCTCCGCTTCATCAATACCTAGAGCATTAAATACTTTAGATTGAATATCTGAACGATATATTCTAACTGATCCACCACCAATTTCTGAACCATTTAATACCAGGTCATAAGCTTTTGCTAAGCATTGTTCTGGGTTAGTAGTTAAAATATCAATATGTTCATCTTTAGGTGCAGTAAATGGATGATGACATGCCTGATAGGTTTGTGTTTGTTCATCATACTCAAATAGTGGGAAATCAACCACCCATAAAGCTTTCCAACCATCCTTAATTAAATCCTTTTCATGGCCAATCTTAATCCGCAATGCACCCATTGCTTCGTTTACAGTTTTTGCCTTGTCAGCACCAAATAAAATTGTTTCTCCATTTTGTGCACCGGTAACATCTAAAATTATGCGTAATTCTTCTTCCGTTAAAAATTTAACAATTGGGGATTGCAAACCAGATTCATTAGCTTGAGTTTTATCATTTACTTTGATATAGGCAAGGCCTTTTGCTCCATAAATACCTACAAATTTAGTATATTCATCAATCTCTTTGCGGGATAAGCTTACATTATCCGGTAATTTTAAAGCTACTATACGACCATTAGGCAAGTTTGCTGCTTCTTTAAATACTTTAAAGCTACAATTTTTCATCTGATTGGTAAGGTCAGTAAATTTGAGCGATATTCTTAAGTCTGGTTTATCTGATCCATAATAATACATTGCATCTTGATAAGGCATAACTGTTAATTCAGGGATATCAATATTTAAAACTTGCTTAAATATTTCTCGGAATAGATTTTCAGCAATTTCTCTGATTTCAACTTCAGTTAGAAATGATGTTTCAATATCAACTTGGGTAAACTCTGGTTGACGATCAGCTCTTAACGCTTCGTCACGAAAGCAACGAACTATTTGATAATAGCGGTCAAATCCGGAAACCATTAATAATTGCTTAAATAACTGTGGTGATTGGGGTAGGGCATAAAAATGACCTTTATTAATGCTAGATGGAACTAGAAAGTCGCGGGCGCCACCTGGAGTAGTTCTAGTTAAAAATGGAGTTTCAATATCTATAAACCCGGTATTATCTAGAAAATTACGAACCACTGATGTTAATTTATGTCTTAATCGAATATTATATTGCATTTTTTGACTACGAAGGTCTATTATTCTATGAGTCATACGGTTTATTTCATTAGTATTCGGATCATCAATTAATATTGGTATTGGTTTTGATGTATTAAGTATAGTTATATTTTGTGCTAGTACTTCAACCATACCACTAGTTAATTTTTGATTTGGAGTTGGGCGTAACCTGACAATTCCTGTTATTTCAACTACATACTCATGCTTAATTTGTTCAGCATCACTAAAACACTCAGTGCCAGGTTGTGCAACACATTGTAATAAACCTTCACGGTCGCGAAGGTCAAAAAAGATTAATCCACCCAAATCGCGGCGTTTATGTACCCATCCTTTAACTGTAATTACTTGATCTAATAAATGTTCATTAATTAACCCACAATAGCTGGTTCGTTGCATTATTTATCTTCCTTTTTTTGTATTTTTGGATCAACGGTGCCCATAGATATAACATAACGTAGTGCTTCATCTACACTCATATTTATTTCTTTAGTATCAATTTTTTTAACTATAATGAAATATCCTGATGTTGGGTTTGGTGTTGTTGGAATATAAACATTTAAATATTCATCATGATGACCATCAATAATTGTATTACTACTAGTATTACCCGTAATAAAGCCAATAGTCCATGAATTTGGCTGAGGGAACTGTACTAGAAGCGCTTTACGAAATGCATTACCATCGTGAGACAGTAAAGTATCACTTACTTGTTTGATTCCTTTATATAGTGATTTAACTACAGGAATTTTAAGTATAAGTTTATTACCCAGTGCCAGTAAAGATCTACCAAAAACATTTTTAGCTATAATTCCAGTTATTAACAATATTATAATTACAAATACCAAACCTATACCAGGTATATTAACTCCAAATATGGTTTTAGATAATTCTTCTGGAATAATTTTATCAAGAGAGCTTAATAGGATTTTAATAATCCAAATAGTAAGGCTAATTGGTAACCATACTAATAACCCAGCGAAAAGATAGTTTTTAATTTTATTCATATCAAGATACTTAGAGAAATATATTTACAAGACTAATCAAAGGTAACATTTAAGCTATATATTATGTTATATAATTATGGGTTAAATTTACTCTGGTTTAAGTAGTAATGCCAAATGTTAATTATAACACACGAGGCTAATATTCGTATACATTTATGCGGTACAAATGTTATAATAATGGGGCCTAGCCCCAAATAAAATAGTAATTTTTTTATGTCTGTATAGGTGATTATTTATAAAATGATATGAATTATTTTATACATTATAATTTAAATTAGAGGTATTTAAAATGAAAAGTTTTTTATTTACAAGTATAATAGTTACATTAATTTGTACTGCCTGTGGATTAGGTGCTGCTACTAATAATGGAAACCAAATGATAAGTGCAGCAACATCCGGTAGTTGTAATTATATACAAAGTGGTTCATGTAATATTACTTTAACTTATAATACTGGAGGTGCATCTGGGTTATCAATAGGTATACAATATAATGGCACATCTTATCCGCAAGAGTTTCAAATAAATATGGAAAGTTGTGTAGTTATAAATCAGGCATATAACCAAACTTGTAATGTACCTGTTAAATATATTGGAAATGGTAGTGGTGGTCATACTCAAAATATGATTTTCTCGTTAGGCAATGCCCAATCTAATCAAGTATCTGTTAGCGATTGAAATAAATTATGCACTCATAGCTCAGTTGGATAGAGTGTCAGTTTCCGAAGCTGAAGGCCACAGGTTCGATTCCTGTTGAGTGCGCCAGTCAAATTATGTTGTAGGACGGAAAAATGAGTAATGTATCAATAAATCGCCAAATTGGTAGTATTTTTGTTGTTGTAGGTACTGAGGTAGGTGCTGGTATTTTGGCATTACCAATTCTTATTGCGCATATTGGTTTCCCATTAGGTTTGTTAATAATGCTCATTTCATGGTTTCTAATGACATATACAGCATTGTTAGTTTGTGAGGCTAATTTGGCAGTTCCTGATGGAGCAAGCTTTGCTGGGATTGGAAAGAAATTATTAAATCCATTTGGGCAGGTACTGGTATGGGTTAGTTTTTTAATGCTACTATATACAATAATGGTCGCTTATATTTCTGCAGCAGCATCAGCATTTAATACAAGTTTCCCATTAGGAACGCATTTAGTCTCATTAATATTTGTTGGTTTATTAGGATGTTTTGTAGTAATGGGTACCTCTGTAGTAGATTGGGTAAATCGTTTCTTATTAGGTACTAAATTATTATTATTGTTATTTGTTTGCTTTATTCTATTACCACACACCCATGCTAGTAATCTTTCTCACTATTTAATAAATTCTAAAACTCTATTAACTGCATTACCAGTATTTGTAACAGCTTTTACTTCACATTTGATTATACCGCCGCTTCGCACTTATTTACGCTCAGATGCTAAAGTTTTAGGAAGAGTAATTATTATTGGTAGCATTATCCCACTGATTCTTTATGTTGTGTGGATTGTTGGAGTAATTGGAGTTATTCCGCTTACTGGAAGTCATAGTTTTAGTGAATTATTTGCAAGAACAAAAGAAGCTAATATTGGAGATATACTAGAATTAATGAAAATAAATTTAAATAATTCAATCTTTTATGCTCCAGTTTCATTATTTTCTAATATTTCCGTGACTACTTCGTTTTTGGGCGTCTCATTAGCATTGTTTTATTTTTTAATTGATGCATTCAAATTGCATAGATTACCTAAAATCAGCAAAAATGTTGTAGCGATAATACTTACATTCTTAATACCGCTTATGATCGTATGGTTTTTCCCTAACATATTTATTAAAGCACTAGGTTATGTTGGCTTATGTTGTTCTGTATTATTGATTATCTTACCATTTTTTATGATACAAAAGTTAAAGGCACAAAACTATAACTTTAAAATTAAATATACCAATAATAATTTATTATTGTGGCTGTCTCTTATAATAGGGATTTTTGTAATAGCAATTGAGTTATTTATATAGTTATGAGTATTAAATTAATTGTTGGTTTAGGTAATCCTGGATCTGAATATGCAGAAACCCGCCATAATGCGGGTTTTTGGCTTGTTGATAGTGTAGCAAACAAATATAATGTAGCCTTTAAAAATGAATCTAAGTATTTTGGAGAAGTTGCAAAATTTAAATATAATAATGAAGATATCTTTCTACTAAAGCCGCAAACTTTTATGAATTTATCAGGTAAGGCTGTTGCAGCACTTGCACTTTTCTATAAAATATTGCCAGATCAGATTTTAGTTGCACATGATGAATTAGACTTTAATCCAAACGTGGTTAAATTAAAGTATGACGGTGGTAATGGTGGACATAATGGTTTAAAAGATATTGATCGTGTAATTGGAAAAAATTACTGGCGTTTAAGGCTTGGAATTGGGCATCCTGGTGATAAAAATAAGGTTGTTTCTTATGTGCTTAAAAAACCAACTGTTGATGAAAAAATTGAAATAGATAGATCGATTGATAAAAGTATTTCATTTTTAGAATTACTTCTAGATGGCAAGTTTGATGATGCTATGAAAAAGATTCATACAGCATAATATCATGTCTAAAATTATTTATCCGCAAAATCTACCGGTTAGTCATGAAATAGATAATATTAAAAAACTTGTTGTAAATAATCAGGTTATAATTGTATGTGGTGAAACTGGTTCAGGTAAAACTACTCAATTGCCTAAAATGCTTTATGATATGGGTTATGCACAAGAGGGAAGAATTGGTCATACCCAACCAAGGAAAGTTGCAGCAAAATCTATAGCTAGAAGGATTGGAGAAGAACTCGGAAATGAACATATAGTTGGGTATAAAGTTAGATTCCATGATAAAACTTCACCTGATACTAAAATTAAATTAATGACAGATGGTATCTTATTACAAGAAATACAAACAGATAAATTCTTAAAACAATATAAAGCCCTAGTAATTGATGAAGCCCATGAAAGAAGTTTAAATATAGATTTTATTCTCGGCCATGTAAAAAATATAATAGATAAACGCCCAGACCTTAAAGTCATCATCACTTCTGCAACAATTGAGAATGAGAAATTTTCAAAATTCTTTAATGACGCTCCTATAATAAACGTAGAAGGGAAAACTTTTCCTGTTGATATAGTTTATCAACCATTTGAAGAAGATGATGAAATAAATTTAAATAGTACAATACATAAAGCTATAGAATCATGTTTTGAGATAGAGCTAGGTAATGTTCTAGTATTCTTGCCTGGTGAAAGAGAAATAAAAGATTGTATTAGTTTTTTAAAGAAAACCAGATTAAATAGGTATCAGTTATTAGCATTATTTTCAAGACAAAACGAGTATGAGCAGAATCTAGTCTTTCATGATGATGGTTTATTAAAGGTTATTGTAACAACAAATGTAGCAGAAACCTCAATTACCATACCGGGAATTAAATATGTTATTGATAGTGGTTTAGCTCGAATAAAACGTTATAATAGCCGCACACGTGTCGAACAATTACAAATCGAGAGGATATCTCAATCTAGTGCTAAACAAAGAGCAGGGCGTGCTGGACGTCTTAGTCATGGCATGTGTGTTCGTTTGTATTCGGAGCAGGATTTTAATTTACGTGATCAATACACTACTGCGGAGATTTTGCGTAGCAATCTTGCAAATGTTATTCTACGACTAATTAGTTTTAAATTAGGAAGTCCATTAACTTTTCCATTTTTAGATAAACCTGAGAATAAGGCATTTAATGATGGGTTTAAAACGTTATATCAATTAAATGCAATTAATAAAGATAATAATATTACAGAGCTTGGTCGTAAAATTTCTCTAATCCCAATTGATGTAAATTTATCACGGATGCTTTATTCAGCGGCTTTCGAGTATAATGTAATTGATGAAGTATTAATAATTGTAACATTACTGGCAGTTGTTGATCCACGTGAGTACCCGCTAGAGTTACAAACTAAAGTACGTGAGGCCCAAGCGCTATGGGAAGATAAGGATTCAGATTTTATAACAATTCTAAATTTATGGAATTGGTATAAACATGAATTATTACACAAAAAATCTCAACGTAAATTACGTGAGAACTTACACGATAAATTTCTAAATGCTAATCGTATGCGCGAATGGCATGAGCTTCATGGGCAATTAAAGGAATTAATGAAGAATTTAGGTGCGAAGTTTCAAGAACAGCACCCCTTCGAAAATTCTAAAAATGTGTTAAAGCCAGCGTCTGTTTATAATTATCAATATATACATCAGGCATTATTAACTGGGCTACTAAGTAATATTGGACAAAAAGATTTAGTAGAAAATTATTATATTGGAACGCAAGGTAAGAAATTTTTTATACATCCAATAAGTGTTATAAACAAAGCAAAATGGATTTGTAGTGCAAGCCTTACACAAACTACTAAATTATATGCTAGAATGAATGCAAAAATCTTACCAGAATGGCTAGTGCCATTAACTAAGCATTTGGTTAAGTATGTGTATTCAGATGAACGGTTTGATAAAAAACGTGGCGAAGTAGTTGCCTCTGAAGCTTCGTTATTATATGGTTTATTGCTTTGTCGCAAAAATGTTCCATTATATAAAATTAATATGCCACTTGCTCATGAGATTTTCATTCGACAAGGTATTATTCTTGATCAATTAGGAAGAAAATACAATTTTATTGCTCATAATCAAAAAGTTTTAGAAGAAATTGATAAATTAGAAAGTAAGTATCGTACTACATTTATCATTATTGAAGATGAATTATATAAATTTTATTCAAATATTATTCCTAATGATATTAGCGATTTTCGGTCTTTTGGCAAATGGTGTCAAAATAATGAAGAGCAGTTAAAATTAAATATCACACAATTTGTAGAACAATTTGCTAAAGATATTCGTAAAATAGAGTTATATCCTGATTTTATTCAAAGTGGAATTAAAAGGATTAAACTAAAATATGTATTTGATCCTAGCCGTAGTGATGATGGAATCAATGCATATATAAATTTAGAAGATGTCAATTTAGTAAATGAAGATGTATTTTCGTGGTTAGTTCTAGGACTTGTTCGTGACAAAGTAACTTTTATTGTTAAAGCGCTATCCAAGCAAATTAGGATTAGTCTCAATCCTATAAA
Organism: Neisseriaceae bacterium; assembly: GCA_046336365.1. Classification (GTDB taxonomy): domain Bacteria; phylum Pseudomonadota; class Gammaproteobacteria; order Burkholderiales; family UBA11063; genus Aquella. Next base: position 4,492 of record JBKDHQ010000065.1, on the reverse strand, counting down.
TAACTTTATAACCAATTTTTTGGAGCAAGCAAATTTAGATAGTAATTTCAATCAGGAGTTAGCAAATTATATAAACCAATTATTAAAATCCACTCTAAAGCCACATGACATAGAAAAAATACTCCTACCCGCATATTTGAAGGTGCATTATGTTATTTTAGAGAACACAAAAATTATTTATAGATCAGATAGTTTGTTACAAGTAAAAAATGAACTATCTGATAAGTTACATAAAATAGTGAGTCAGGTTAGTAGTGAACATGAAGTTTTGAATATTGAATCATGGGTTTCAGAGCTTGATTATCTTTTAAAATCAAGGAAGTTGTTGGCAGAAGGTAGGGAAGTTATTGGATATAATTCATTAGTAGTAAAAGATGGTACAAAAGGAGTTAGCTTAAATTATGCTGTCATTGATAGTCTTGATAAAGCAATTATAAGTACAAAGCGCGGTATATTATATTTAATTAAGTTAAATTTACCTGTACAATTAAAATTTATTCGAAGTAAACAGTTTAACCATTTTAAAGAAACTTTAATGCTTTTAATTGATGTGTATCTACATAAAGATATCTTCTTAGAAGACGTTATTGATTTTATAATAAAATATATTATTAGTATATGGGCTAAAGAGGCAAATGTACAGTATAGTATACCCGCAAATGAGCGGGAATTTAATAATTTACTTAGTTTTGTCAAGGGGGAAATTGGTAGTATATTAGCTCAGTTTGCAGATCTAATTTATCATATTGGGCTTAACTATAATAAAGTTAAGAAAAAAATTAAGGGGCATAAACTTGAAGAATCAATCTTATTACAGTTAGATGATTTGATATTTCCAAGCTTTTTGAAGTTTGTAGCGTTTGACAATTTGAAACATTTTCCACGATATTTAGAAGCAATTTTATACCGCCTAGATAAATTTAGTAGCAACCCAAATAAAGATCAAATGTTCGAAGATGATATTAATGAAATATACACTGCGTGGTATAACTATGTAGACGAACAAGAAAGTAAACATAAACCTGTTTCTCAGGAAATATATAATTTTAAGTATAAAATTGAGGAATTACGGGTATCATTATTTGCTCAAGAATTGAAAACGGCATATACTATATCTAATAAACGATTATGGAAGGAAATTGAAGAGTTTTCTAAACGCATATAGTGGAGTTCGCATTTCATTTTAGAATGTGCCGGTAATATTTAGGGGTAAAATTTACATTGGTATAGTTGTTTTTATTATATTATAATAAAGCTAAAGCTTTTCAAAATAGGTTTCAAAATGAAATAAATTGTTCATCTAGTGACGTAATATTCTCTCAAATTCAGTATTATGTTTAAAAAATATAAATTTTAAGAATTTGCGTGAAAATGTTTGCTATGATAAAGCAGTTAATTTGCAACGATCTTGTATTAATAACTTGCAATGAGCCATATTTAAAAACATCAATAAAAAAAGGAATTAAACAATTATGAATAACATTGGTGCATCAGGCATTATACTAAGAAAAACACGTGTTGCGAAAGAGACTCAAGTTGAGCCTATAGAGGGCGCGAAAGTAAAAACAATTAATGAAACAATAAAGTGTAATATTATAGATTATGTGAACAATAATGGAGATAATCATGAAACTAATATAAATATTGAATTTTTATATGATGATATTACCTATATAATTGATACTCGAGATCCAATAACACATTCTACATTTGATAAATATAAAAATATTAATAAGTGGTGTTTAGTATACTCATCTGAAAAAGAAAATAAAAAATTCTATATAATGTATAAGATAAATACACTGGAGACTATATATGAACACAACAACGAAGTCCAAAACCCAAAAACTTCAAATCCAATTTCTATAGAAAATGATATAATTTTTCTAGATGATAAATATATTAACTATAAAAAGAGTAGAGATTACCATAATAAAAGCAAAAGTGATTTTGTATATTTTGGAGAAGAGCCACCTCTTATTGCAATTATCAAAAAAAAGGAGACAAAAAATTTTTTATCTATAAATAATATGCAGACAAAAAAATATTTTAATGTTTTAGCAACAACTTTGATAAGTATAGGTTGTCTGTCAGCTTTAGGAGTAAATTATTTAAATTATAAACTACCACTAAATGATGATAATAAACGAGAAACTTATATAGCCGCCCTTTTAAAAAGTGTCAGGGATGAGGGTATAACAGAGGAAAAGCTCTTAGAAGCCCATGATAAATTAGATGCTGCTATTATACAATATCATAATGCATATTTTGAAAACATTTATATTCCTACAAATATTCTTTCTGGAGCTGCAATACTAATGGGGCTTTTAATATTTTATATAACAAGCCGTTATTTGCGTTAATATAAAATATATATTAGAATATATTGCAAGAGTTAGGCAAAAATTTAGACCCAATAGAAGTTACCTTATAATATCTCATTTTCCAAAAAGAAGTGGGTAAAAGCAAAGTTATGAATATAAACCTAAGCTTGAAGTTATTATTAATTGACACCACACAATTTGAGCGGGTTTTATTATATTTCATTTAACAGTTGACTTTACCATAACTGATATATTTTATTACAAGATAATTTCTTTACTTCTTTAACTGAAAAGGTATGCTCATTAAGATATTTATGCACAATTTAGTTACCTAAAGCAAATCTAGTATTATCAATTGACTGCAATACTTTCTTATCCAAACTTATAATTTGTAATGAGAATGCTGCGTTCAATATTAAAAAGACTACAACTACTGAACAAAATTGGAGCTTAGGTTATCATGCCAAAGATAAGTTGGATGATGCGCAATAAAGGGTTAGAAGATAGAATCGTACAACGTTTTATAGGCTAACATGTCAATACATACTGTTACGCCTACCATAAATTATTTATATTTGATTTGATTTCAAAAAGAATTGTGGTTTGGCAATAGAACCCCGATTAAGATATTAATAGGGAATTCATAAATTAATACAATAACTTACATTTTAATTCTAGTAATTTACCATCTGAATCTTGTCGATTATTGTAAATATTTAACAAAAATGCAGGGATGTATATTGGATTACGTTCCCACTTGTTAATAAGCTTATTTCACTAGCTATCAGAGTTCTGATTTAGAGTTTAATTTTTCTTCTGTAGAATCACACTCTATTCTGTCATTTTCTACTATTTCTGTAGCTTCAGGGTAAAATACTTCTGCAGATTTCGCAGATAGATACTGGAAAGTATAAGCATTTCTTTCAGATAATTGCATCTCTTTAGAAGACTGACTGTAAAGTCCCCGTAATATTTTCTCTTCAACATTCTTTAGAGTCCTAAAAACGGAGTAATCTGGTGTAATTGATTCTGCCTCTATAATAGTTTCTGAGCTTGTTTGCTTAACATCAAAAACTTTATGTTCAATCAGCTCATTAGTTAAGAAAGTAAAATCTATTTTTCCAGGATACCATCCTAATTTGAGAAGTTTTTGATATCCATCATGAGGAGTAATTTGTGGCCCCTTAATTGGAAAACAATTTTTAGCGGCATCTTTATATTTTTCTAGTTTGAGAGTCTCTTTTTGAGTTAATTTTTCTCGATTAACTTCTTTCATCCATAGCTGTTTAAACTCTCGTATACGATTATCTCCTTTATCTAATGCTATTTCGTACCTTTTAATATTCTCAGAAGTTTTAGGGTAAAATGGTAACATTTTATCTCTACCTTCTGCTAAGCATGGATATTTTGAATGCCTAAAAGATATATCTGCATGAATAAATTCATGATGAATAAAGCCATAGTTTGAGATAGGTCCTGAGAAATAAATGGATTTTGTCTCATGAACAAACATACCATCACCAGTACCAGTAGATTTATCTGATTGAGAAATCATTTAGTTTATTTGACTAGGAGTCGTACAAACAACTCTAAATTGTTCATTTTTTAGCATACGTCTAATTGTAGTTTCTACTTCAGGCAGATTATCACCTATTTGAACAATTTTTTCTCGAGCTTGCTCACATTTAGATAGAAATTCTGCTTTACTTTTTTTAGATAGAGCATTAACATTTACAGAGTTACCAATGACAAACTTTCTATCAAGAATTTTTTTAAGAGGAGGGTAACTTCTGGATTTTGTTTTAGTGGGATTGACAATACACTTCCTGTAAAGTTCTGGTTATATTCAGGTGTATCAGGAGAGTCATTTGATGTTTTAGCGTTGGCTAACACTAAACTTGATAGGATTAATAGTACTATCACAGAAGCTGGCACTCCATGATTAATTAATGTAGGAAACATCATTACACTAGTGATTTTATACTGTAGCCGTTGCAAACATTAGGATTTTTATCCATTAAGTAAATTTCGAGTCTGTCCTGAATTTTGTGCTCGTCTAATAATTTCATAAGTAGCTCCAGCTTAAATTTTATCAAATTTAATTAACATTTGTTGATAGGCTGGGGCCCAATCCCGAATAGGCATAGTCCACCGCTTCGAAATATTTA
>JBKDHQ010000064.1:0-18141 GCA_046336365.1 Neisseriaceae bacterium | reverse complement strand
CCAGGAGATTATCCGAATCTATCATTTGATCTAGGGCATAATTTAAAAACGACATCTCAACCTCTGCAAAAACACAATATATTCATATATATCAATATGTTATTATACCACATATTCGCTCTTAATGTGCAGAGGTTTCTATCTGTGAAATTCATTGATATGAGTGATTATTAAAAATTGGAAGAGTGAAATTTTAGAGTATCGTGCCTATATTTATCGGGAGTATAGGATAAAATTTTAAAAATATAAATGATGCTACTTTTTGTTAATGGGGAATAAAAATTGAGTTATAACTCTTAATAACAGAAAGATATCTACTGTAGTAGTACCTAGAAACATTAGCATTACATTATCAGAAATAAATGGCAAATTATTTTTTAAATTATTATTACCAGTTTTATCAATAAAGTAATATAATATCACTAAGTGCAATATACAAATAACTATGATGAAGCCAGCTAAAACCCATCTTAACCATCTAATTTGCGAAGCATCTTTAATTTTACTTTTTTGACGTTCGCTTTCTAGATTAATTCTTTCTTGATGGGCGGCATATGTTTGCTGCTCAAGCGTTTCTGGTTTGCCAACTGTCTTAATTATCGCATGTTGCTTTTCAAGTTCAGCAATATTTATCTTAGATGCATTTTCTGTTGTATTCATATAAAAATTTTAGTCTATGAGAAATCATCGGACGTGAAACAGAAAATAAAATAGCAAGTGATTCTATTGGTGCGTCCTTATATTTATCTAAGATAAACTTTGGAACTAATAAATTTGCTGCAAAGCAATTAGCCTCGCGTTCATGCCAATCTTTAGAGGGGTTCTCTAGTTGCTCCCTTAATAACACCTGATACTCAATACTTTCTACCCATGTTCTATGTAAAAATCTATGCCCAAGTTCATGAGCAATGGTAAAAAACTGTCTACTTGGAAATTCTTCTTCATTAACAAATATTGTATCTTGCTTAGCAGAATAAAAACCAGAAACAGCTTTATAATCATCTTTAAATTCTACAAATTGTACTCCTATACCATAATCTTCAGTAATTTTAAATAAATCGACAGGAGGTTCAATAATCCCGCATTCATTTAGAATTTTCAATGCTTCTTGTTCTGCTTTATGATAATCAGGATTTCTTTGTGTGTTCATTAAATACGTTCCTAAACAATTTAAACCACGTATACTCATAGTCTTTCAATCTTGGACTTTGCCATTCCTTATAAAGCGCCTGATAAATCATATAATCCATGTCTTCGCGTTTTATATCGTCATTTCGACCCCAGAATTGAAATACTTTGAGTATATATTTCATTATTTATTAATTATATCTCTAAATCTACAATTTATCAATAAATATTCATTCAAATAATGCAATTATAACCTTGTGGAATTGCCCAATTATACCACGTTTTATTACCTGCTTTATATCTATTAACTTAAAAAATCTAATAACACCAACTTTATTCTTCCTTAACTAGCTTCTAATAATTGGGCAATTAATTCAGATTAATCCTATATAAAATAATTAACATGTATCATTAATCGTATTCATCAATACATACATGCATATCTATACTCGAACAGATTTAAATTGCATCGGACAACAAGCGACATCGCTTACTACCATCAGGCATAAGCTTGGCAATAAACATGGAGCTTGAATCTGAAAGAGTATATAATAAATAACTTATACTTATTACATAACCAAACCAAAATTGATACCAAATTGATACTGATTAATTGCAGGAGTTAAAGTACCATAATTTATATTACCACTAAAATAACCAAATGATTGCTGATAGTTTTGGTATTTAAAAAAGGGACTGATGTAATATCCCTTATCTGTAACATACTTAACTCCAATATTTATTCCATAATTTGATGGAACTCCATCTAATTGATATGAGACATAATTGTTTAATACATTCTTATTAAAATCTGCGGCCAACTCTGACCCATAACTCTGCCAAATATAGTTAAAATCTGCATATATCAACCAACTAGAAGATATCATAAACTCAGATAATAAGCCAATTCCATAACTTGGATTTACAGCAGTGGAAAAATATGCACCAGTATTACCATAGCCACCCATAACATATGTAATAAAATTAAATTGTTGAATATCTATTGCATAACCAACTTTCAAAGTAGCGCTATACCAATCCCCAACAAAATTACTACTAGAGTTAAAGTTACCACTTCCTTCCAAATTTAGATATAAATTATTATCAAATAAAGCTGTAGCCCCTAAGTTCAACAAACCTGAATTAGATGATGATGATCCAAACTGTTTTATTGTAGCGTTATTAATAGAATATGCTCCACCAATATATAAGTTATTTTCAAAATCTTGCCATTGCGAATCTTCAGCAAAACTTAACGTCAGTGGCAATATAAATACAGCTATTTTTAAAATTTTCATCTTTAATAACCCAATCTATATAATTAAATTATATCTTTGTGGCAGAATTATATCATTGAATTTTATTTTTTGCATCAATAACTTAGCTACATTTTTGTTGGTATAGTAGCGAGTTAAGGTTTGAAAGACATGGTATCATAAATTTAGAAATTCGCATAGCATCATATGAAATAGCTTTATTTGTGTATATAATCGCTGTATGTATTGGGTGAATACAAATGAAAAATTTTACCAGATCATTATATTATGTATTATAATCTCCTCAGCAAGAGGTTCTTGCCAACTACACTATCATAATTTCTCTAATTTTATGTTTTAGGAATAGACTATATTACAGCTGAATATTTACTTTATGTCTTTTAACTTTGAACATAATGATTTATAAGAAACCACAACGTGGACTACATGCCATTTGAGAATTTTTTATAAGAGCTATAAATCACATAATTGGAAGGTAAAAAGTATATACAAAAGCTTTATTATTTGTAAGGGGTTATATTATATATGAAATTACAATACTTAAAAGTTCTTTTAACTATATTAATCATGTTTAGCAGCACTATATATGCAAAACCAATTAACTTTGAGTCTCAATTAAAGCCAATCTTACAACAATATCTTCAAGATAATGCACAAAGCGAACACATTTCAGCAATTTCAGTAAATATTAATTCCAGTCATGGTATAAACCAAAGCATCGCGATAGGAAGTAGTTCTAGAGAAAGGGATACTCATGATGTAACTCCAAAAAGCTTATTCCAAATTGGTAGTATCACTAAGTCATTCACTGCTGCAATAATTCTAAGACTTCAAGATCAAGGCAAATTAAATATTAATGATAAGGTTACCAAATTTTTCCCAGAATATAAAGAGTGGGGAAAAATTTCTATCAAACAGTTACTTAATATGACTGCGGGGTTAGTTAGCTTTTCCAACTCAGAATATTTAACCAAAATTGAAGCTGATAACCTCCAAACTCACTTTACACCAACTTAATTAGTAAAATTTGCTTATGGAAAGAAATTAATACCAGGATATTATTACTCTAATACTAATTATATATTAGCCAGTATGATAGCATCTAAAGTTAGTGGTAAACCATTCCCAGCTCTTATGAATGAATTAATAAAAGATGTAGGCTTAGATAATACTTATTATGCTGAAAATGTATATCCAAAAGACATTACGAAACGTATGGTATCTGGATACTATTATAACTTAGTGGATGACCATCTCAATCGCCTTGTTGTTGAAGGTAGAAGCGATCCTTCATGTAGCCTTGGTTCCAAAACTAGAGATATAAAGTGCAACGATATGTCTTGGGCTGGTGCATCAGGAGCTATAGTTTCAAGCCCTAGTGATGTAAGTAAGTGGGCAAGAGAATTATATACTGCACAATCTGCAAGTGCACATCACAAAGGGATTTTAAGTACTAAGTCATTAGCAGATTTAAAATCTTTCATATCAGTTCCACAAGGGAAGCCATTGGAAGGAGATCTTCATGAAAAAAACACCCTTGGATTTGGCTTAGGTATATGTACTGCGTATGATCCACAACTAGGCGGCACTTACTATGGTTACCAAGGTATTACTATTGGATACCGTGTATATTATGCTTATTTCCCAGAAAATCTAAAACAACCAAATGGTAGGAGGTTAATTATAACTATAGCAATGAATAGTCAGCCCGTAGATTGTGCTAATCACATAAAACAGTTGATGAACAATATATATGTGGAATATAAAAAAACTTATAGCAATAACTAGATTTTATAATAATAACCCGCAATCAGATAATAATTTTTGTGGGTTATTCTCCATTTATACTCAAACTATTATAACCAGCTTCTTAAGATAAACTTTCTGTGTTACTATCACATTTATCAATAAAATATAAAATCATTTTAATTCTATCACTGCCCAATTTCTTTCAAAAAATTAATTAATAATTGAATAACTTCATGAATTAAACCAAAAACAAGTAAAGATCCTAAGTATAGAAATATAAACCAAGAAATCTGCTTTACCGTAGTTGGCTTTTTAATAACCAATTTTTTCATCTACTTTACCTCCAAAGACTTTATAAGCATAGGCAGTATAAAGTAGTAGAATTGGAATTAATATGGATGCACCAATTAACATAAACAATAAAGCACCATCATCAGCTTTAGCTTGCATAAACGTTAATTGGTTAGGCACAATATATGGCAATTTACCAATTATTAACGCTAAATAAGATACAATAAATATTGTTACCAAACTCATAAATGGAACTCTCTCAATTCTTTTCTTTAACCCAATTGCATGTATTACAAATAAAATTACAACTATTATTGTAAATATTAACATGGTCAACGTATGCTTTAAATTAAACCAATAATTCATATTTAATCTAATATTATCTGGAGAATATATTCCAACAAAAATTATAGCTAGCATTAATAACCACTGCAATTTTAGTGATATATTATAAAATTTTGTTTGAAACTCATCCCTAGTTTTTTTAATTAAGCGTGCTGCACCAAGTAAAGTATAGCCAACTACTAATGCTATACTACAGAAAAAACTAAACCAACTTAGAATTGGTTGATTTGGTAATATTTGCTGAGTTTGTGGATCTAAGTAAAACCCTGATACAAAACTTCCAATAATTAGCCCCTGAGCAATTATTGCCATTAATGAACCACTAAATATACACAGATCCCAGATATGTTTTGTTCTTTTTGCTTTTAATCTAAATTCAAATGATATACCACGTAGTAATAAGCCAAAAATCATTAACATTACTGGAATATACCAAAGTGGAAATAAAGTGCTGAATGCTAGTGGAAAACCACCATACAATGATGCTCCAGCAAAGACAAGCCAGGTTTCATTACCATCCCAAACAGGTAAAATGCTAGATAACATAATAGTGCGTTCGTCATCTTCATGAATTAATGCAAATAATAAACCAACCCCTAAAGTAAATCCATCCAGCAAAATATACATAATTATGATAAAACCAATTATGATCAACCAAACTAAAGCTAATTCCATAATCTACCTCATAAAGTATCTTGGGGACCAGATAAATAATAAAATGGTTCTATTAATTTAAAATCATCCGGACCTTTTTGAATTGTTTTATGTAGAAAATAAAAATAAAATACCCCAAAAATAACTCCATAAACAATGATGATCAAGGCCAATGAAATTAATACATCCACATAAGAAACGTTACTAACAGCATCTTTGGTACGAATCAAATGGTATACAATCCATGGTTGCCGCCCTATTTCTGCTGTAAACCACCCTGTAACAACAGCAATAAAGCCAATTGGTGCAGTGTATTTGCTAATAACTAGCATAAAGTTAGATTCAAATAATTTTTTTCTTATTAATAAATAAACTGCATATAATGCATAAAATAGCATAAAAAAGCCTAGTGCTACCATTATACGAAAGGAATAAAATACTACCCATACTGGCGGCTGATCTTGTGATGGTACTGATTTCAATCCCTGCATTTGCCCATTTAACTCATGAGTATTGATAAGGGATGCTCCATAAGGAATACCAATTTGAAATAAGTTACGTTGTTCTTGATTAGAAGGTAGCGCAAATAGTAAAAGTGGTGCACCATTTTGAGTTTCCCAAATCCCTTCCATAGCTGCAGTTTTTATTGGCTGCGCTTCACGAACTTTCAAACCCAGTTCATCACCCATAAAAATTTGGATAGGAATTAAAAACATAACCACAATAATTGCAGAGGATAAGCACTTCTTTGCAAAATCAACAAACTTATTATTGAGTAAATAGTAAGCACTAATGCTAATTATCACAAATGAAGTCGCTAAATAAGAAGATAGCATCATATGAATAAATCTTACCAAAGTATATGAATTAAATATAATACTAGACCAATTTTGAGTCACAAATTTTCCATCCACTACTTGATAACCGACGGGATGCTGCATCCATGAATTTGCTGACATTATCCAATATGCAGAAATAGTTGTGCCAATTGTTACTAAAATAGTCGCGATATAATGTAGTTTTCCGCCAACCTTGTTCCAACCAAATAACATAATACCAATAAATCCAGCTTCAATGAAAAATGCAGTTAACACCTCGTAAACAAATAAAGGGCCTAATACTGAACCAATCTGTTTAGTAAATAGTGCCCAATTGGTACCAAGCTGAAATTCCATAACTATCCCTGACACAACCCCCATACCAAAGGTAAGAGCAAAGATTTTGGTCCAAAAGCGAATCACTTGATAATAAACAGGGTTTTTAGTAACCAACCATAATCCTTCCATTACAGTTAGAAACATAGCAATTCCTATTGAAAACGCAGGAAATATAATATGGAAGCTTATAGTAAAAGCAAACTGAATTCTTGATAAATCTATTGTATTGAACATTTTTTATATCGCTTTTAATTTGATTAATTTATTATGAATAGACATAGTAAGCCAATTTTAGCAATATTATCTAATACCTTTACTTAAATTTTACTTTTTATGAAAGGTATTTGGGAATGCATGTGCATAGACTTTTATCTTATTCAAATTTTAGCAAAATTAAAGTCAGCTTCCGTTGAAAATTTTGCTCTTAAAGTAGCAATTTCTGCAAAATTTAGGACTTCAATACATAATTTTGCGCTTAAAAATTTGAATAAGATAAAAGCTTATACCTATGCATCAATATTAATAACAATATAAAAATTGCATATTCAGATATTTATTTCTGAAATAGGATAGTACAAACAAGTATCTCGTAAGTACTATGTAATGGAATGACAGTCTAATTTCAGATATTAATCTGACTGATTTTATTGATTGCTTATAAATGTCACACGTAATTATAACATAATTTGCAGAAAATCACTATCTTATGAACAGCTTTTTGATAATCAACTTATATTATTGTGATATTATACCACTTTATTAAATTTTAAGATATATTATCAGGTACATCCGCACTATTATCCCATTTATCAATAAATGTTGCAGTAAGAGCATTGGCAAATACATTAGTAGCACTTCTACCCATATCTGCAAAACTATCAATAGGTAGTAATAGTAGTATACTTGTAGCTGGAAAATGAAAAGCAGTTACCGCTGAGGATATAACCATAATTGATGCACGTGGTACACCAGCAATACCTTTAGATGTAATTAAAAGGATAAAGAAAATATATAGCTGTTCGTAAAAAGAAATATGCATTCCATATACTTGCGTTATAAATATCATGGCAAAGCTAAAATAAACCATGGAACCTATCATATTAAACGAATACCCCATAGGTAATACAAAGCTGCTTATTTTATTACGTACCCCAAAACGATCCAGCTCTTCAAATACTGCTGGATATGCAGCTTCTGAAGAAGAAGTCGCGAAAGATAGAGAAAGAGCGGGAAAAATCCTTTTTAATAACATATTAATGTCTTTACCAATTATTTTGAAAGACAGCAAATATAAAGCAATCCAAATAATTATTAAAGCAAGATAATATTCCATTATAAATAACAAATAAGTATAAAGAACTTCAAATCCATTCTTAATAATAACATGTGAAATTGATGCAAATACAGCAAACGGAACTAATTTCATAACAATATTACATATAGCAAACATTGTATGCATTAACCCATCTAATACATTTTTAATTGCATTTCTACCAACTTCATTTATTTTTGTAAGTCCAAAACCAAATAAAATTGAAAACACAACAATTTGAATGATATGATTGCCTGCAAATGCTGCAGTAATGTTTTCTGGGACTATCTCTCCAATAAAGTGAGATAGAGAAATTGATGAAGAATTAAAGTTTTGATTAGATACTTTGTCTAACATGGAAATAACAGTTGAAGATATAGCAATGCCAGGCTTAAACAAATCAACAATTATCCAACCAACCGAAAGAGATATAATGGAAGATAATAAGAATAAGCCAATACATTTTAAAAATAACCATCCTAACCCCCGAGCATTATCACCAATATTAACCACACCAAGACTAAGTGTGGCAAAAATTAGAGGTGCCACAATCATCTTTATTAATTTAATAAAGATGTCTGATACCATTGCCAACCATTCAAGCAAATGTGTATCGCAAGTCTTACATAAAGGCACCTCACGAAACAGTCCGCCAAATAAAATACCCAAAACTAGACTAATTATTATTGCACGAGCAGCCTTCATTGTATCCCCTGATAATTGTACTCTCTACTTACATGAAAAGAATTTTAATCTTTAAAAGATTATATACTCGAACAGACTCAAGTTCTATGGAGGCTACAAGCTGCGCCGCCTACTACTAGTAGGCGTCAGCTTGGCAACAAACAGGGAACTTTAATATAAAAGAGTATATTTAATTCGCGTGTTTTGTCTCAACTAACTCATAATTTACTTCTGTCTTAATATAGTCTTTGCTAAGACTAGAATCATTATAACGTTTAATATTTTTAGCTGGTACTTCAGGAGTTTTCACTTGCTTGGCTAATTTATAATCAGTAATAACCAGTTCCAATGTTCCCAAATCTACTTTATCTAATATAGTATTCCTCACCTCATTTTTTAGTTTTTTTTCAGGTTCTGATACTATTTGATGATTTACTACTTGAGTACTTTGATATATATTATTATTAACTGCAGAACCAACATTTCCAGTATTTGGTATACTTTCTAGCGGTGGTTTGGAATATTTTATAGAATCTTCCTTTGCTAATATTTGATCAACCTTTAGGTTTTCTATAATAGCAACTGGTTCTTTTGAATAAGGCTTATTTCCTACTGAACTTAGCCCTAAACCAGAATTATTTACCTTGCCTCTTGAGTTATCTAACCTAGTCTCATTCGAGAGGCTTTGATTTGATTGTTGTCTGTTTCTGGTTTCTTCAGAAATGCTACGACTCGAAGCAGACTTTCTATAATTGTCAGCTGTTTCTTCTTTTCTGTCAATAGCCGTATTCGCTCTATTAGATTGTGATATTCTATTAGTCCCATTTACATTTGGTCTAACTGTTTGGACTTTAGTATTACTTTTATTAACCTGTACTGGACGAATTCTATTTGCTTGTGTAGATTTAGTTTGATTTCTACCTGCTGAGTAATTTTTATCAGCAACACTTTTTGTCTTAGCTGTGCCTTTTTTAGTCTCAACTGAAGAGATGGGTTTAAATAATTTTGCTATTTTACTAAAAAATTTGGAGAATAGAGATCTATTAACGATTGGAGCTGGCTGGTTAGGAATAATATTCCCAACCGCTGCCTTTTGTGGTGTATTACTAGATTTTTTCTCTGAATTATAATAAATACTTTGTGACTCATCAAAAGAATCTACTAAATTAAAGCTATGCTTTCTTGCAAGATGATCATAATTTTCGTTACTAATTTTTTTTATTTTATAATGTGGTGAATCGATATGAACATTTGGAATCAAAACAATTCTCACGCGCATTCTATTTTCTATTAGAGAAACATCTTCTCTTTTTTCATTAAGTAAATATGTTGCCACCTCAACTGGTAATTGAACATGTAACGCTGCTAGATGGTGACTATTTTTTAGAGCTTCCTCTTGAATAATCCTAAGAATATGAACAGCTATAGATTCTATACCACGTATCACACCAATACCAGAACAGCGTGGACAAGCTATTGTTGTAGACTCTTCTAATGAAGCTTGTAATCTTTGACGAGACAACTCTAATAATCCAAATCTGGATAATTTACCCATTTGAATTCTAGCACGATCAAACCCAAGTTGTTGTTTAAATGCATTTTCTACATCACGCTGATTTTTAACGTTTTCCATATCGATAAAATCAACTACAATCAGGCCCCCTAAATCTCTTAGACGCAGTTGACGAGCAATTTCTTCAGCAGCCTCCAAATTGGTAGCGAACGCTGTTGCTTCGATATCTGCCCCTTTATTAGCCTTGGCAGAGTTTACATCAATCGCTGTTAGTGCTTCTGTATGATCAATTACGATTGAACCACCAGATGGTAAATTAACATTTCGTGAATATGCTGATTCAATTTGATGTTCAATTTGAAATCTTGAGAATAACTGTACATCATCATGATAAAACTTTATTTTTTCCACATAAGTTGGCATAACACTTGCCATAAAACTACGTGCTTCATTATAAATGTTTTCTTCATCAATTAAAATTTCTGCTACATCAGGAGAAAAGTGATCGCGAATTGAACGAATAACTAAATTACTTTCTTGATAAATCAGAAATTTATCATGATTTTGTGCTGCAGTCTTTATTGCATTCCACAATTTCAATAAATAATTTAAGTCCCACTGTAATTCTTCCGTAACTCGTCCTAGAGCTGCAGTTCTTGCAATAACACTCATACCCGATGGAAAGGTAAGCGATGATAATACTGCCTTTAGCTCATCTCGCTCTTCTCCTTCAATCCTACGTGATATTCCACCAGAACGGGAATTATTTGGCATTAAAACTAAATAGCGTCCAGGTAGTGATATATAAGTTGTAAGTGCTGCACCTTTATTACCACGTTCATCTTTTTCAACTTGAACAATTAACTTAGTGCCTTCACTTAGTTTGGAATAATCTCTATAACGACCGGAAAATTCGGGTAGATATGCTGGATCAATTTCTTTAAAAGGTAAAAACCCTTGCTTTTCTGTACCATAGTCTACAAAACATGCTTCTAGCGATGGCTCAACTCTGGTAATAACCCCACAATATATATTACCACGACGTTGTGTTTTACTAGTTGTTTCTATATCAAAATTTATTAATCTTTGTCCCTCTACAGAGGCAACACGCAACTCTTCTTGATATGTTGCATTAAATAACATTCTTTTCATTTATATACCCTTACATATAACATATAACAATTTATCTTGTGCAGTAAGAGTTTATAATACAAATTTTTATAGACTATAAAATTTAGTTTTATCAAAATAAATAGCTATTACTTACCATTTTTCAAAACTAACATAAGCTCAACCATTGCAAAATTTCTACAGCATTAAATAGCTATTTGAATAACGCTTATTACTTATTACAAATAACGCCTATAGGGCTATGGTATTTAATAAATAACCATTGCATACATATTTCAATAACGTCTTTTAATTGTAGTAATAACTTTTGACCTTAAACAATTTAAAAAAACATAATCTATACAAAATTTTTAGATCGTTTCAATATGTTAGATATGTATTTTGTCTATAGTCTAAAATTTCAATTTTTTATTGTATTAATATACTCAAATATTTTTTGCACAAAACATGAAAACCTTCTTTAGCTTTACAGCAGTTCTCCATTTTTATAGTAAAAACAAGAAGGTTATCCACCTAAAATTTAGCGAAATTAATATAAAACAATCAACTCAAACAAACTTCATTAGGATTTAAAATTAATTTTTACTATTTTTATAAAATTCCTAAAATTATTTCCTATAAATTCAAAAAAATTACAACAATTCCTTTGCTCCAAGAAAAGCCATCCTTATCTGTAATGGATGGCTTGGTAGCAAAGTAAAATTCTCTTTATAATCTATAGAACCTATTCTGATTAGATCTCTAGATTCCATTAAACTTCTAAACCGCAAAACTATAATAAATATATTTATTAAAGCGGCATAATTAAATGTCAATGTAGATTTGTTGACATTGTGCCTATCCAAAATAAGTTACAATAACGTCTATAGCGTAACACTATAACAATATTTTTCTAACTTAAGGTCATAATTATATACCAAAATGAGTAATTTTAGCAAAAATCAGGTAAACTTTTATACAGTTACTGAAAAAGATGACAACCAGCGTCTTGATAATCTATTATGTAAAATCTTAAAAAATGTACCTAAAAGTTATATTTTTAGGATTATAAGAAGTGGAGAAGTTCGTATTAATAAAAAAAGAGTAATGGTTAATTCAAAAGTAATGTTAAATGATATTATTCGGATTCCTCCTGTAGAAGTTAAAGATCCCAAAAAAAGTGATATAAATATACCTAAAGCTCAATTTGATATATTATTTGAAGATGAATATTTTTTGATTATTAATAAGCCAAGTAAAATAGCTTGTCATGGAGGTAGTGGCATAAGTTTTGGGGTTATAGAACAGTTACGTAATACTTATACACAAAGTAAATTTCTTGAACTTGCGCATAGAATCGATCGAGATACTTCAGGTATTTTAGTATTAGCAAAAAAACGCCAAGCCTTGGTTAAGTTTCAAGAATTAATTCGTAGCTCTAAGCTAAAAAAAACTTATTTAGCTTTAACCATAGGGGAGATGGAAAATATTTCTCAAACTGTAAAAGTACCATTATATAAATATATTACAAAAGATGGGGAAAGGCGGGTCAAAGTTGATAAAGAATTAGGCCAATTTTCTCATACTATATTTAACATTTTAACTCGTTATGAAAACTATACTTTAGTTAAGGCTGAAATAAAAACTGGTCGAACTCATCAAATCAGAGTACACTTACAACATATTGGCTATCCAATTGCCATGGATGATAAATACGGAGTCTTTGAAATAAATAGAAAACTTACCAAACTTGGTCTCAAACGGATGTTCCTTCATGCATTTGAATTAGAATTTATCCACCCTATAACGGATAAAGCAGTCAAAATTCAAGCAAATTTGCCACAAGAGTTACAAAAATTTGTTCAAACTCTAAAAGCAAAGCAGAAATAGTAAGATTTAATGTATAATTATGTGTTATACCAAACCCCAAAATATAATTATACTTTGTTGCTCGTTTCTCTATAACGACCAAATACACGTAATCAATCGTGCCTTATCTAGTTAGTTTTGAAACTTGGTATTAATATTAAAAAATCAAATGAGTGCATTTACTTAAGGTATATTTTATGGCAAATCAAACTAATAATCAAGAAAATGAGTACGGTAGCAGTAGTATTAAAGTTTTAAAAGGACTTGATGCAGTTAGAAAAAGACCCGGCATGTATATTGGTGATACATCTGATGGTACAGGGTTACATCATATGGTATTTGAAGTTCTAGATAATGCAATTGATGAGGCATTAGCGGGACATTGTAATAATATCAAAGTGATTATTCATCAAGACAATTCTGTATCAGTTGAAGATAACGGGCGCGGTATACCAACTGACATCCATCAAGAAGAAGGTCGATCTGCTGCAGAAGTAATTATGACTGTTCTTCATGCTGGTGGTAAGTTTGATAGTAACTCATACAAAATATCTGGAGGACTCCACGGAGTCGGAGTATCTGTAGTAAACGCATTATCAACCTGGCTAAAGTTAACTATCTGGCGCAACGACAAAGAATATTACTTAGAATTTCGTCATGGAGAACCGGTTGAACCGCTTAAACTAATCGGAGATGCTAATGGTAAACAAGGCACACGTGTTCAGTTCATGGCAAGTGATGAAACTTTTGGTAACATCGAGTATCACTATGAAATATTAGCAAAACGTATCCGCGAATTATCTTTTTTAAATAATGGTGTAAGTATATCCTTACTTGATCAACATGATGGCAAGGAAGAAAACTTTGCCTTTTCTGGCGGAATTGCAGGGTTTGTGTCATATATGAACCGCAATAAGTCAGTATTACATCCAACTTTATTCCACTGCTTTGGTGAAAAAGAGAGCTTAAGTGCAGAAGTTGCTATGCAATGGAACGATTCGTATCAAGAAAACATTCAATGTTTTACCAATAATATCCCTCAACGAGACGGCGGTACTCATTTATCATCATTGCGTACAGTAATGACTCGTACTATCAATCAATATATCGAAGAAAATGAATTAGCAAAAAAAGCTAAAGTAACAACTACTGGTGATGATATGCGTGAAGGTCTTACTTGCGTTGTATCAGTAAAACTACCAGACCCTAAATTTTCTTCACAAACTAAAGATAAGCTAGTATCTTCTGAAATATCCACTGTTATACAAGAAATCGTTGGGGATGCGCTGAAAAGCTATTTACTTGAAAATCCAAATGATACAAAAATAATTTGTAATAAGATTATTGATGCAGCAAGAGCACGAGAAGCAGCAAGAAAAGCGCGTGAATTAACTCGCAGAAAAGGTGTCTTAGATGGGATTGGGCTGCCTGGCAAACTTGCAGATTGCCAGGAAAGAGATCCTGCACTTTGTGAATTATACTTAGTTGAGGGAGACTCTGCAGGTGGTTCCGCTAAAAATGGACGAGATAGAAAATTTCAGGCCATTTTACCCTTACGCGGTAAAATTCTTAATATCGAAAGAGCTAGATTTGAGAAGATGATAGCATCAGAACAAGTAACAAACCTTATAACTGCCATGGGAACAGGTATCGGTAAAGACGAATACAATCCAGATAAATTGCGGTACCATAGAGTTATTATCATGACTGATGCCGATGTTGATGGTGCACATATTAGAACATTACTATTAACATTCTTCTATCGTCAAATGCCAGAATTAGTCGAGCGTGGACACATTTATATTGCTCAACCACCATTATACAAAGTGAAACAAGGCAAGAATGAAAGATATGTTAAAGATGATGATGCATTAAACCAATATTTATTGGAATTAGCTTTAACTGATTCTGGCCTCTTCCAAGATGGTAGTCCAATATTAATGGGTAATGAATTAGCTAAAACTGCTGATTTATATTTAAAAGCTAAAGCAGCAATGGCCAATCACAATAAATATATTGATAGCGAAGTATTGAATGCATTACTTAAAATGCCTAAGATAACTCTTGACACTGAAGAAAACACTAATGATGTAATAGCAAAATTAACTACTCTATTGACTGGACATGACATAAAATTTGAATCATTTTTTGATGAAACATATCAATTATACCGTATCAAGATAGTAAGAGTAATCCATGGTAATTATGTGATTAGTAATTTGGATGAACATTTTTTAAATAGTGCAGATTATGCTAAAATAGTTAAAGCGCATGATGCTATTAGCCAATATGATGGTAAATCAATGATTGTTAAACGAGGTGACAATAATAAAAATGTTTTCTCTTTTGATGAAGGATTAGACTGGTTAATGCAGGAGATAAAAAAAGGATTAACCATCCAACGCTACAAAGGATTAGGAGAGATGAACGCATCACAGTTATGGGAAACCACCATGGATCCTACTGTACGCAGTTTACTTAAAGTAACTATTGAAGATGCAATATCAGCTGATAATATATTTAGTACTCTTATGGGTGATGAAGTAGAGCCTCGCCGCAATTTTATTGAGACTAATGCCCTATTTGTTAAAAATATTGATATTTAGTATATTAGCTTAAACGATGAATAGTAAATTTTCATGGATTTTACTATTATTAACACCAGTATTTTTTATTATTACTCATGATATAGCATATTTCGCACATGAGTATGCACATTCTTTCAGCGCCTGGACTTTTGGATTTAAAACTAATCCATTTGCACTGCACTACGGAAGCTTGAACTGGAATAACTTACTAAATCTCAGCGAAGTAAGTGAAAATGTTGATTATAAAAGTGTAGAACAAGCAAGTAGACTAAAAGCAGCTTTTATTGCGTTTTCTGGTGCAGGGATTGGCAATTGCTTGTTATTCACTATAGCTATTATCGCTATAAATACAAAAAAACCCCATAGTAAGATATATTATTACTTCTTCTCATGGCTAATAGTTATGAACTTAGGTAACTTCATTGATTATATTCCTATACGTACATTTGCATCCCATGGTGATATTCACGAGATTATTATTTCTCTTAACATATCACCGTGGTGGATAATGATAGTTTTGGGTTATCCAATTATTTATGCTGTTTGGTACTTTTATAGCACAATATTATGTAATGTTTATGTAAAAATGTCATTTAATAAAGTTGAACAAAGTATATTTTTAATACTTGTAACTTTTACCTTATTTATTCTTTTTGGCACAACTGGTATACGGAATTATGGATCCGATCCACACTTACTATCTTTGTTATCTATCTATTTCTCACCTATCCTTGTAATCGCTTGCTGGCCACAGAGGAGCTGGGTTTGTGAAAAAACCAAGAAAAGTTTCTGAAAATTATCTAACCCATACTTTTTACTTCACTATAACCATACTGTTTATTATTAACCTGAACATCAGTTGAAACTAATTGTATTTGATATCCATCAACATTAGTAACTTCACAAATTCCATCAATATGCATTTGTTTGTCTTGGAACGTTTTCCTATTTTTAACATTATTTTTAGCTGACTCCGCACTTTGCGCAGCAACTAATATATTTGAGTGTAGCTCATAGATACCCACACTATAGTCATAATACCCAACATGTACAATGTATAATTTCATATTAGACATAGCTTTTTCCTCATAAAGGTATAATTTGAGAGATTATAACATACCAACTTTAATTAATCTAATTTATATGACAATATACAGCACAAATAAAAACTTTACAAATATGTAGAAATTCTGCGCTATAATATGCCCACATTAAATAGATTTATTAATTATAATATTTAAAAAGTAGATTGTATATGGAAGCACGAAACCCATCAATTACACAACCTCAATCATCCCTAAGAAATAGACGTCTTAACAATACAAGCGAAGCAAGCAATGAAAATATGCAACGAACTAATTATTCATACTTTCCTAATCAAAATCCATCAAAAAACGACATGAGCAATAGAAAGATATATCAATCTGATTTAGATGGAGTTGATTTTTCTAATACTGATTTTACTGGATCTACCTTTATAAGCATAGATTTCTCAGTATACAATCTAAAGGGCGCAAACCTTAGCCAAGCTACTTTCGAAAACTGCCAATTTAAAGCAATGGAATTGACTGATACTAATTTTAGTAACTCAACTTTTATAGATGTAAATTTCACTAGGGCAATACTTAAAAATACTGTGTTTACAAAAGCAATTATAAAAGGTATAAACTTTAAAGATGCAAAATTTGAAAAGACAGATTTCACTGAGTGTATATTTGATGGTTCAAATTTATCTGAAGTAAATTTTGAAAACACAATTATGGAAAAAGTGGCCTTTGTAAATAAGGTTAACCTTAATAGCAAGATTTTTTTAAAGTAAATTTAAGATATGCAAATTTCTCTGGTGTATTAGAATCTTGGACAAAAATATCCCCAGAGTCTAGTAATTCTTATCTTCCTAATTTTATCTATACAAAAGCACAAAATGTTTACAAATTTGCTAATATAACACTTGATCTTCTGCAAGGAAATACAACTAAAGCAGCAATTTTGAAGAATACAATATTCACAAATGTAGATTTGACAGGAGCAAATCTAGCTTGGGTTACTTTTGGTAACACTAAATTTAATGATGGAGACTTAACTGAGACCATTTGGATAGATACAGATTTTAGGAAGATTTCATTTAATAATGTAAAATTAAATAGCATATTGGTGCATGAAGTTTCTATAAGAGGTACAAACTTTAGTACAGTAGAATTTACTCCTGACCAAACAATAAATATTTACAAAGATATATATTTTTTAAAACTTTGTTATAATATGAAAACAATTAAAATATGTGAGGAAGGTGAGCAAACTGATAGAAAAGGATTTGATATATTATGAAACTTCTGCAATATAGGTTATAATCTTCTAATTACAAAAATATACTAAATTTTCTAAGCTAAAATTTTTCAAAATCTGATTTTTTGTTAAATTTAAGTAAATTTTCATAAAGTATACTAGCCCAATCCCTATTATT
>JBKDHQ010000063.1:0-59326 GCA_046336365.1 Neisseriaceae bacterium | reverse complement strand
CAGGAGATTATCCGAATCTATCATTTGATCTAGGGCATAATTTAAAAACGACATCTCAACCTCTGCAAAAACACAATATATTCATATATATCAATATTTTATTATACCACATATTCGCTCTTAATGTGCAGAGGTTTCATTATACAAAAATTTGTATAATTTGCTTAGAGCAATTTATTCAATAACCAACAAACATAAAAAGTTAAAAGATGATCTAATTACCCAAATTAATAATTTCTTCATATCTCATCAACTAAATATTCATTGTCTTATCTCTATATTACCTGAAAGAATTTGCAAATTAGTTGCTGACCAAAAACTGGAATACCCTAATTACTTAACTGAGCTCAACTCAATATTGGACAATAGATTTACCAATGCCAAATTTATTTCATGGATTCTATGTTCAGTTGCCCAAGATCATATAGATTCTAATTTCAATCTAAAAAGTTATTTGATTGATCAATTTATTAATAAAGAAGTAAAATCAACTTATTTTATACATGAATATTTTGGATATTTATTAAAGGCAATTTATTATATAGACAGTAATAGCGCCAAGAACAAAAACTTAAAAAATAATTTAATTAATGGATTAAGTGATTTTTTTAGAGTAGTAGATATAGATAATCGGAATAGCTTTTTTAGAGATGCAATTTTAGTTAACCTCCGTGATAATTTTTATTCAAAAAGTTCTTTACCTATTAATTATGTTTGGTGGGTCTTTTATACATTTGTACCAACATTTACTAAAAAATCTCAACAAATTCTTACATTGCCTTATGATAAAGATACAACATTAGGCAATCTACCTAAAGAGCTAATTTACCATCATGTACTAAATAATTTCATTTTATTATATCTTAATGATAAAGAACTTACCCTTTATCCTAGTGATGCAGATAACCAAAATGTTAATGTTGACATGGATAAGGAATGTATATTACAATAAATTAGCTATCTTGAACTATTAACATGCTAAATCTAGAGTAAAGTATAGAATAAAAAGCGCATTGAGCAATAGAACTTACAACTTTTTTATTGTATTTTATATTAATATATTTTAAATAATGAGCGCTCAAGTATAATATATGAGCATGATATTATAATATTATCATTCTTTTCAAGAAGATTCTCATTAAGCTATAAGGTAAGTATTTTATATTTGGAATATAAGCTTTTATATTTTAAAAATCACCATCTCAAACACAACAAAATTATCATAAATAAGCCTAGTTAGCATATGATATAATAATTATCTTCTTCTTTATCTTTTTAAAGAAACTTGGAGTTATTATATGGCAGATGATATAAAAGAAACTAATGGCAATGGAAAGAAAAACTTATACATTGGCATTGGGATACTTGTAGTTACAGCAATTGCTATTTACGGTTATTTTAAATATAATGAATTTTATCCATCAACCGATAATGCGTATGTAGGTTCAAATTTAGTCAATGTTGCTGCAAAAGTAAATGGTTACTTAACCACAGTAAATATTGCAAATAATCAATATGTAAAAAAAGGTGATCTTCTTTTTAGCATAGACCCTAAAGATTATCAACTTGCTTTTGAACAAGCTGAAAAAAATTATAAAAGTCAGCAAGATATGGTGAGTATGGCAAAGCATCAAATTGATGTCCAAAAAGGGCAAATCAACCAAGATAAAGCTCAACTAAAATTTCTTCAAGAACGAGCAAATCGCTATACTAAGTTATATAAAGCAGAAACTGTATCACAACAAGATTATCAAAAAGCTATTACTGATTACAATAATATAAAGTCTCAACTTGATGTTGATAATAATAAATACCAACAATTTATTAGTGGCTTCCAATATACTTTAGCTAAGGCAGAAGCAGCTAAATCACAAATGGATGCAGCCCAAACTAATTTACAACACACTAGATATTATTCTCCTATAAATGGTTATATCACTAGCCTCAATACTTTAACTCAAGGAGAATTTATTAATGCATCACAACAGTTATTTGGTATTGTAGATACTTCATCATGGTGGATTGATGCTAATTTTAAAGAAACACAAATATCTCGGATTAAACCTGGACAAAAAGTAACTGTGACTCTAGATATGTACAAACATAAATATCATGGAATAGTACAAAGTATAAGTTATGCAAGTGGTAATACTTTCTCTATATTACCAGCTCAAAATGCTACAGGAAATTGGGTTAAAGTAACTCAACGTTTCACTGTGCGAATAAAAGTTGATAATGATAAAGAATTTCCACTTCGTGTTGGCGCAAGTGCATCTGTAAACGTTGATACATTATAAAATAGTAAAATAGGGTATCCTTGAGAATGAAAATAAAGCAAATTTCGCTATGTATATCATCTATTCTATTATGTGGCTGTGCATTACTTGGTCCAAAGTATAAAAAACCTGATGTTACAACTCCAAATAAGTGGCAAGAGAGTGCTACAAGCACCATAATTAATCGTAATTCAGTTGATGTGGCAAAAAATCCATGGTGGAAAAAATTTAATGACCAAAATTTAAATAACCTCATGGAAGAAGCACTTGCAAATAATAATGACATACAAAGCGCGATTGGTAATATAACTGTTGCCGCTGGAAATCTACAACAAGTAAAAATGGCTTGGGTACCTACACTTAGTGCTGGTGGCACTTATGGGATTGGGCAAACGTTTAATACCCAGAATAGTACAAATCTACAGCTTCCACCAGGAACAAGCTTTTCTAATAATAGCGGTAATGACTTTAGTTTCTATAGTTACGGATTAATTCCATCTTATTCTATTAACGTATTTCAGCAAATAAAAAAACAAGATGTTGCAAATACCAACCTGGAGTTAGCTAAAGCAAATAAAGATGCGGTAAGACTTGCGATTATTAGCCAAGTTAGTGGTAGTTATTTTACTCTTCTGGCATTAAACAGCGAAATAGCCAATCAAAGAAGCTTAGTAACACATTTAAGCCAACTGCTAAATATGGTGAAAATACAACATAAATATGGTTTGGTAACTCAAAGTGATGTTGTAGCAGCACAACAGAGGTTGTCTCAGGCTAAAATGCAACTACCAAATATGGAACATAATTTAGTTGTAACACAAAATGCCATGCAGGTGTTAATTAACAATAATTCAAAAAAAATTGGCAGTACTACTGAGTTTTCTAAAATTAAAATTGATGGCATGATCCCAGTTAGTCTACCTTCAACAGTTCTAGAGTCTAGACCAGATATAAGGATTTCTGAGTATCAATTAAAAATTGCAAATGATAATATTGGAGTTGCTAAATCAAATTTCTTCCCTAAAATTAACTTAACTACTCCAATTGGAGCTTATAGTTCACAATTAGGAAACTTATTTAATACTAGTGGAGATTTTTGGACTGCGCAAATAACAGCTACAATGCCAATCTTAAATTTAGGGCTATATGGGCTGATTAAGCAAACTAAAGGACAATATTATATTTCCTATTACAATTATATAAGAACCGTTAAAGGTGCATTTGCTGATGTTAATAATAACTTATCTGGATATGAAAAAATTCAACAATCTTATACTGAAGCATTAGTTAACTATGATTCTGCAGATTCAATTGCAAAACTAAACCAACAAAATTATAAAAATGGTTATATTAGTAACCAAGATAATATATCAAGTCAGATAAATGCTGATAATGCTAAAATATTATTGGATCAAACTAAACTACAACAATTACAAGCGATTATCTCTCTATACCAATCTCTAGCTGCTGGATATGATTATAAAAATACTAACGCGCCCAAAGAGTTTGGGGATGATCACGATGCTTAAACTATAAGAAGTGAAATAAAATGGAACACAATTTAGTTAGCATTGAGAATGTTAATTTTAGCTATGATGATACTAATTTTATTTTAAATGGTATATCATTAAATATCCCACGTGGTAAGATTGTAGCTATTATGGGTGGTAGTGGTAGTGGAAAAACTACACTGTTACGATTAATTACCGGGCAGAATAAAGCTCAATCTGGTAAAATAAAAGTATTTGGACAACATATCGATAAATTATCAAATAATCAACTTTTACATATGCGTAAGCGTATGGGAATGTTGTTTCAATTTGGTGCATTATTTACAGATATGTCTGTTTTAGATAATGTTGCATTTAGTTTGAGAGAACATACCAACTTACCTGAGAATTTAATAAAAAAGATTGTAGCAATGAAATTAAATGCTGTTGGTTTATTTGGTACACAAGATATGTATCCAAGTGAATTATCAGGTGGTATGTCAAGAAGAATAGCCCTAGCTCGATCAATCGTACTTGATCCTGAACTCATGCTTTATGATGAGCCATTTACTGGGTTAGACCCTATTTCGCTAAATGTAATTTCGATGTTAATAAAGAAGTTAAATGATACATTAGGGCAAACTTCTATTCTAGTAACTCATGATATACAAGCATCATTAAAAATTGTAGATTATATTTATTTTATGGCTAATGGTAAAATTATAGCATCAGGGACTCCTCAAGAAGTAGTAAATTCTGATAATCCTGCAGTACGACAGTTCATCAATGGCGAAGTATCTGGTCCATTCAATTATGAATATCCAAGTAATTTGAATTATAATAAGTACCTAGGAATTGAATAAATGATAAATCTTATTGCTAAACTTGGACACCCATTTACTGAATTTATTTTACACCTAGGTAGAATATTAATTCTCTTTTTTAATATTTTGATTAATTTGCCCTACTCTATAAAAAAGTTTTACTTAATTATTCAAGAAATTCATTTCTGTGGAGTTAAATCTATTGTTATAATATTGGTATCAGGTTGGTTTGTTGGAATGGTATTAGGATTACAAGGTTACAATACGCTTAGTCGATTTGGCTCTGTTAGCATGCTAGGTTCGATTGTAGCTTTATCTATTTTAAGAGAGTTAGGACCTGTATTAACAGCAATATTATTTGCTTCCCGCGCAGGATCTGGTATAACAGCTGGGATAGGCTTAATGAAAGCTACAGAACAATTAGATGCTATGAGCGTTATGGCAGTGAATCCAATTAAAAGAATTGTGGCTCCGAAATTTATTGGTGGTATAATATCAGTACCTTTACTTGTAGGATTATTTAACGTATCTGGTATCTTTGGCGGATATTTTGTTGGTGTCACATTACTCCATGTTGATAGCGGAACTTTTTGGTCGCAGATGAGAGAAAGTGTTTCATTACATGGAGACGTAATTAATGGTTTAATTAAGGGCGCTGTGTTTGGTGCCGCTGTATCATTAATTGCTGTATACCAAGGTTTTGTTGCAAAACCAACTGCAGATGGAGTATCGCTTGCTACAACTAGAACAGTTGTAACTTCAGCTTTGGTAATTTTAGCTTTAGACTATGTGTTAACCTCCTTGATGTTTTAGACTTTTGACAGGTATTTAGATAAATTATGAAAAGATTAACAATCGATTTTGTTGTAGGACTGTTTGTACTAATAGGTATTGCTTGTATCGCATTCTTATCCTTACGCGTAGCAACAAATAATCTGAGCGCTCAGAGCAATTCTAGCTATACTTTATATGCAGCCTTCAATAATATTGGTTCATTAAAAGTTTCAGCACCTGTTAAAGTTTCAGGATATGTTGTTGGACGTGTTGAGGATATCCGCTTAAGTCCCAAAACCTATCAAGCTATTGTAACACTAGTAATAAATGATAAAGTTAAATTTACAGCAGATACATCAGCTCAAATATTAACTACTGGTTTACTTGGTGAACAATATGTTGCTCTACAATCTGGGGCAGATGATGTATATCTAAAAAATGGAGATACCATAACATTAACCTCATCGGCTTTAGTGTTAGAAGACCTGATAGGAAAATTTATAACAAATATTAACAATAACAAATAAAAATTTAGAGGAACTTTCATGAAAAAAGTAACATTTGGTATATTATTATCGTTATTTTCGTTAGTGGTAACTGCACAAGAGAGCAAAATAGCTCAAAAATCACCATCTCAAATAACTACTGTGTCATATAGTAAGTCAAATGCATCAGCAGTTTCTAGTGGTATTAATAAAAAAGCTAAAACAACTAATGTAACCACTGATGTTGATGATTGCGATGTTAATAGTCCTTGCTTTATAGTAAAAGATACCTCTGAACAGGTATTAAGTGCTATAAACAATGGAGCATCACAAAAACAAACGATGAACTTAATAAAAAATGTAGTTACTCCACAATTTAATTTCTTGCTAATGACTAAATATGCTCTTGGAAATAACTGGAAACTAGCAACAGGTGAACAACAAGAAAAATTAGTAGAAAATTTTCAAAAGCTACTGATTTATACTTATTCATCGGCCCTGTCCAAATTTAAAGGCGCAAAAATAAATATTACCAGTCAAAATGTTAGCGAAAAAAAATCTGTAGTAATTAGCCAGGTTGTATTACCAAACTATTCCTCTGATCAGTCTCAACCAATTAGAGTAGAATATGATTTGGCAAGACTTTCAGCAGATAAGCCGTGGAAGGCGTACGACATTAAAATTGAGAATGCTAGTTTAGTTACAACTTATAGAAATCAATTTAATGAGATAGTACAGACAAAAAAAATTGATGGCTTAATTAAACAGCTAGAATCAAAAGTAGTATCACTTCAGAAAGTTAAAGCACACTAATGTTATGCAATATATACTCAAACAGATTCAAATTCCAATGTGAAGTGATGCGACGTAGCCTACAATTAGTAGGCAAGAAGAAGTATCACGAAAAAATTGGAGCTTTAATATGAAAGAGTATACTTTTCAAAATAGACTATTGCTAACTACATTAACAGCAGAGTTAAAAAATGTATCACTTGTATTAGATAAGACAGATAATTTAGTTATCGATTTAAGTAATATAAGTAGTATTGACTCTGCTGGTATTGCTTTATTAATTGAATTAAAAAATATTGCTAAACAGAAAAATAAACAATTATTCTACAATAACCCAACTGAAGATATAACACGCCTTTGCAAATTATATCGTGTTACTATTTAAATAAGGCTTTATTGTTGTGAAGCTTGGTTATTTTTCCATTAGTCTTATAACTTTATTACTATTTACAGGTTATATTTCTGCCTCTGATACTAATTTAGAAGAAAGTAAACCGATATCTTCAAGTAGTATTGATCCCTTCGAAGCTTACAATCGTCATGTCTTTCGTATGAATATGAAAATAGACTCCATATTAGTACGTCCTGCAGCAGTATGGTATGTTACTTATGCACCAACTCCAGTACAAGGGAGCACCACCAATTTTTTTAATAATTTACGCGATTTTGTGACTCTAGGTAATGATATATTACAATTAAATGGCATGCGTATTATGAGTGATATAATGCGTGTATCTATAAATTCAACAATTGGAATATTTGGCATTATTGATGTATCAACTAGTATTGGCCTAAATTCCAATAAAAACACATTTGGTAGAACAATGAAAGTTTATGGATGGAAACATAGCAATTATTTTGTAATCCCTTTTTTGGGCCCATCTACTGTTCGGGATGCTTTAGGAATGATTCCTGATACTTATTTTAATCCTACTTGGTATGTTATTGACAATATCTATGTATCACTCGGATTCTTTGGGATAAGCGCATTAGATACCAGAGCCAAGTACCTGGATGCTGATAAGCTTCTCTATACTTCATTAGATCCGTATATCACTATGCGCGATTTATATCTACAATCTACTGGCGAAACTTCTGCCACAACCAATAATGATGCAAGCATTGATAGTATACTTAATGAACCAGAAAGTATGCCTACAACAAAACCTCAATCTTAAGCATGGATAAATTAATATTATAATTTACTAACATTACCGATTTAGTATATATTCTCTATAAAATAAAGCCGAATATTTTCCATCCATTTTTTAGCAAAATGATCTAGATTTTGTAAGTCAGTTTCTTCAGTATCAGCCTGATATATATTTTAAAACAATTATGATAGACGATCTATTTTTACTTTATTGTGAGTAGATTATAGCTATGTGATCTAATATTTGCTTAAAATTATGTCAACATTTTTACCTTGTTATATTCTTGTTTATTTTATATAATAAAGACCTTCTTATCTAAAACAACTATTGTAAGATTTTTTAAATATAGTTGTGGCTGATCTCATAATAAACTAATATTGTTAGCTCTATAACTACTTTGATTTATTAATTTATTTTTTTCAATAACTATATACAACAGTTTTTTTATCAGAAATTTATTGTTAATTAAGGATGTGCGTTATGAAATACTATCTTATAATATTTACTTGCCTCACAAATTTGGTATTAGCGAATGTGAATTGTACAAATTTAATTGCGTCATCTATTCAAGCTACTACCAAACAAGTTATTTTAGTACAGTCTAATGTTGTCCATGATGCAAATGCAACTATAATTGTTTGTGAAAAAAACCTTAATGGCTGGCAACAAAAGTTCCCTACCATTCCATCTGTAGTTGGTTTAAACGGTATTGCCCAACCTAATATGAAAAAAGAAGGAGATCAAATGACACCTTCTGGAATATTCTTTTTAGGTGAAGCATTTAGTTATCTACCTCATATAGAATCAATTATACCCCAGTTTAAAATGGATTATCGTTATATATCAGATACTAAAGATATAGATGGGAAATATTTTGATAAATTTATTGATGATCCATCAAATAATGCTTATAACTCTTGGATAGTGGGTTCTACTAATGCTAAAAGTTATGAGGAAATGCGTAAAAATACCCAATATGAGTTTGGAATTGTTATCAATTATAATATGAATCCAGTAGTCAAGGGAAAAGGTAGTGCTATTTTTATGCATATTTGGAAAGGCCCAAGAGTTGCCACTCATGGTTGTGTTGCTCTAGATAAAACTAATTTAATTAAGATACTTGCATGGCTAGATAAAACTAAGCAACCGCAAATTTTAATAATCCCCCCTAAATTGTAACAATAAGAGAAAAAGCACTCATAAAATTTTTACGTTGCTTAGCATTAATAACAAATCATTGCAGACTTAATAAACCATGATCCTGTTATAATAATTTGTCGCAATAGAAGTGTTATGCATTAAGTTTCGTTACAAATATAAGTGATTTGATTATTTCAATGTAGATAGTTTTCTATTTGATAATCATATATGCTTTTGCCGAGTAGCTTTGATAACCAGGTAGCTATCAAGCATGCAACGATTAATGGCAATGTAAATATCTGAGTATAAGTAATTTGTAACACCATAACTAGTGAAGTTACAGGGGCCTGCGTTAATGCTGCCAGAAATGCCACCATACCAAGCAAAGCATACTGATGAACATTAGCAACTGCAAAAATATTATATATAAAATTACCGATACCATTACCTATGGCAAGGCTAGTTGCAAAGTACCCACCAGGAACACCTGATATTGTAGAGAAAAGTGATCCACCCATTTTATATAAATAATAAGATTGTGGTAAATAAAGTGTTCCTTTTAATGCTTCAGTACTTTCAACGTATCCGTTACCAAACGAAAGCCCCGATGAAAAGATTCCAACCGTTGCGACCAATAATCCGCATACAATAGCGGTAATATATGGGTGTTCTTTACGCACTTTATTTAAAATGCTTGTTTTTGATATCGTGGTAAAATAAACCAGCTTTGAAAACATGTAGTTGTTAAGTGCAGCAAAAATTCCAATTATGATGGCTACGATAAATATCCGCCAATCATAATATAAATATTCACTTGCAACTGTTCCATAATATGAGTGATTTCCAACCAATAAAACTGCTATTACCCCAGATACTGCAATTGCGGTAATTTTAAAAATATTACGTTCAACTGAAATTCCTTTGGCCAACTCTTCAAATAAAAACACAATACCACCTAAAGGTGTATTAAATGCTGCTGCTAAACCAGCTGCCGCACCAGCTTTTAGTAAAGTTTTTCGATAAATTTGTGATAAATTCTTACGCCCTGCCACCATTATTGTCGCACCGATTTGTACAGTTGCTCCCTCACGACCTATTGTCGCTCCAAATAATGTACCTAGCACTATAAATATATATTTTGTGATAATTGTACGTGCCACAAAAAATTTAGTTAACTTAGCAATATCTTCAGTATGACCAAGTGCTATTGATTGTGGTATTCCACTACCTTCTGCTTCAGGAAAATAATTCTTGATTAAATACACTATAACAAAAAAACCACAAGGGATTATTATTAATACCCAATACCCCACATAGTGAAACATATATAAAAACCCATTAAAGGCATAACTGCAACTTATTGCAAATATAACAGCGAATAACCCAATGCATGCTGCCAGAGAAAAAAATAACATAGCTTCTTTAAGCTTTTCTTGTATCATGGATGTATGCCCGATAAATATTCTTTTAAGTACAATATTATAATTTATTTCAACATTACCACTACTCATTTTATTACAGCATAACTAAATTAATTAGATTTGTTATAATACAATCTTGTATAAACAAATATTTATTTTTTAAATGTTTTAATAAAGGCTTAGTTTCGGTATTTATGAATACAAAACTTAGAAAAATTATTCATATTGATATGGACTGCTTCTATGCAGCAATTGAAATGCGAGACAATCCTAAATTAAAAGATAAACCTGTTGCTGTTGGTGGACTTGGTGAACGCAGCGTTTTATGCACTGCAAATTATATCGCCAGAAAATTTGGCGTGCGCTCTGCTATGCCGACTCAAAAAGCAATGCAACTATGTAGTGACTTGGTAGTGTTGCCTGTAAACATGGCTAAATATAAACAAGTTTCTAGCGAAATTCAAAAGATTTTCTATCAGTTTACTGACTTAGTAGAACCTTTAGCTCTTGATGAAGCATATTTAGATGTAACAAATGACTCAGAATTTAATAATAGTGCTACTTTAATTGCAAACCAAATCAAAAATTTAATATTACAACATACCCAATTGGCTTCCTCAGCTGGAATTGCTCCAAATAAATTTTTAGCTAAAATTGCAAGCGGCTGGGAAAAACCTAATGGTTTATATACCATTGCACCAGAACAAGTTGAAAACTTCATGTATAATTTACCAGTTGAACATCTTTTTGGAGTTGGTAAAGTTACTCTTTCAAAACTACATGGCATGAATATAAAAACCTGTAATGATTTACAAAATACCACACTACCAATTTTAGTTCATAATTTTGGCAAATTTGGCAAAACTCTCTATTATCAGTCTAGGGGTATAGATAACAGAAGTGTAAATCCTAACAGGGAAAGAAAATCAATGAGCGTGGAAACAACCTTTGATAACGATATAGATGATATAGATGTTCTAATTATTAATTTAAAAACCTTATATTCTCAGCTAAATTTGCGGTTAAACAAATTAAATATGACAAACTCAATAAAAAATCAATTTATCAAAATAAAGTATCATGATTTTAAAGTAAAAACCGCTGAAATAGCCAGTAACTTAAACAACCTTGATAATTATATTGAACTATTATATAAAATAAGCCCTAAGCAATCAGTACGCTTACTTGGTATTGGCATTACTTTTAATCAAGCAGATAAACTAAATAACATCCAGCCACCATTATTTTAAATATTTTTCTGGCCAGATTCATTATGTGCAATAAAAGTGCCAAGTACACTCTCGTATACTTGGCACTTTTAAAATTGAACAATTTATGCTTTAGCTATATCTAACTATACCTAAAGCATAGACATTTAGCATCTATGCAAGAATATTACTTATCCTTTAATATAATATTTGCTACTGATGCATTTAGATCATCAATACTTTGACCAAAGCTATTAGTTAGCTCAGCGCCTGAAGAATGCAGATTACTAAGGCTATCTATAAAATACATTTGAGTAAAAACCTTCGTCATATAAAGAGACTTATAACCACCAACAGCAAGATATGTACCTGACTTGTTAGTACTCATTGAAAATCCATAGTAGTATGGCGATTTTAATTCACCAACGTTAGTTAATACACTTGTATTACCACTATTTTCATTAGCAACATCAATACGATATGTTATGATTTTTATTGTCGAATCTCCCATATTCCATGCTGCGTATAAGTATTTACCATTTGGATTTACAAGCATTTTTACTACTTTAGCTGTAGAAGATGGACCTACTTTTGGATATAAACCTGTTAAAGAATAATCTACACCAACTTTAGATACTGATATTTTAATTCCATCCCCGGACATTCCTCCATCATTAGCTACAAAAACAAACTTGTTATCAGGAGTAATTGCTATATGGTTTGGAAACCATCCACCTGAATTAAAGGATTTTCTAAAAGACAATGTTCCAGTCGACAAGTCTCTGTTATATACTGCAATGAGATTATCTTCATAAGTTGCATATAGAATATCTCCTCCTGGATTAATTACAAAATCATGAACACCATTAAGTTGAGTCCCATCAGCAAATTCAATTTTACCAGTTATTGAACTCATTGTATTTTTGTCTATTGATGACCACCCATCTTGATCATGAAAAATCTGGTAAAGATAACTGCCATCTGGCAAACCATTAGAACCAATCACCATTTTACTAGTAAATTCACTATTAGTATTTTTCACTATTTGATCACCGCCATCTATAGGCGCTTTTAATGATCCATCAGAATTTATTATAATATTCATAAAGCGATTATGCCCCCAACTTGCAATATTTCCATATTGCCCAACAATCAAATGTTTTTCGCTAGGACCTTTTATCATGCTATATACATGATAATTATTATAATAAACATTGGTTTCTCCACTACCAATATTTTTGAAACTACCATTGCTAAATTCTTTAGTATATATTTTGGACACATACGGATAGAGCATATAAGCATACATACTTGGTGCATTTTTCACTGTCACGGTATAATTAGCGCTACTACCATCTGCTGCATGTACAGTATAAGTTACTGGACTTTGAGCAGTAAAAGTTCTCGTACCACCATTTGCCTGTAGCTGACCATCTACTGTTACAGACTGAGCACCACCAATATCATATTCTACTGTCAAATCATTAAGAGAATAGCCATTTGGTAACACTACCGTAATATTATTTCCATTTATATCACCGTGATAACCATCTAATGAAAATGCTTTAATAGTTTTTTCTGAACTTTTTAAATTTACTGTTACTGTATAGTTGGTTGTTTTATCATCTGCTGCATGCACAGTATAAGTTACCGG
Organism: Neisseriaceae bacterium; assembly: GCA_046336365.1. Classification (GTDB taxonomy): domain Bacteria; phylum Pseudomonadota; class Gammaproteobacteria; order Burkholderiales; family UBA11063; genus Aquella. Next base: position 46,108 of record JBKDHQ010000063.1, on the reverse strand, counting down.
GCTTGTAAAGTCATTGTGAGTAAACCCACTAAATTGTTCAACACCACTAACTGTTACTTTGGTCCCCTGTTTCTCAAACGTAGCTATCAAATCACTCACATTTGTGTTAGATGGCATATCAACACTAATATTATTACCATCTATATTACCAGTATAACCATTTATTGAAAACTTAGTTATAGCTCTTGTTGAATCTGACTCTACATTTACTGTTACTGTGTAATCAACTGTAGTAATTCCATCATATGCATGTGCAGTATATACTACCGGATTAGTAAAGTTATTTACTGTCTCTCCGCTTTTTTGTTCAGCACCATTTACTGTTACTTTCTCTCCATCGGTATTAAATACAGAAACTAAACTTGCAACGTCTGTCCCATATGGCAACGATACATTAATATTATGACCAACTTGTACACCTTGTTTACCATTTATCCCAAAATAGGATATTACAGCAGATGAACTTTTTCCTACCTTAACTATTACTGTATAGGATTTTACATTACTATTATATGCAGTTATATTATAAGTTACTGGATTAGTAAAATCATTCGCAATTTCACCACTTATTTGGCGTACGCCATTTACTTCAACAAAAGATCCTGAATACTCAAATGTAGATATTAAGCTTTTAACATCTGTTCCATATGGCATATCAACTTCAATAACACCATCACCTACTATACCTGGATGATCAATTCCTGCTTTATCTTTTAGAGAAAAACCAACCATAGTATTTTCTGATTCCAAGGACTTTGTTACTGTAACTCTATAACTGTCAGTGCTACCATTAGCTGCTTTTACAATATAAGTTACCGGTTTACTAAAATTATTACGGGTATGTCCACTTGTTTGCACAGTATTTTTCCCACCAGAATTAACTGATACACTAACTCCTGTAGTCTTATAGACTGCCACCAATGACTCTACATTAGTATTGTACGGTACATATGCAGCAATCTCTTTACCCTTTATAATAGCCGTACGAGACTCACCTTGACTATCTATTACTGAATAGCTAGATATTGCTTTTGCTGATGATAACTGTGGTGAACTAGTACCACCGCCGCCACCGCTGCCGCCGCATGATATTAAAATCAAGCTTAAAACGAAGCTAAACACCAAAAATATTTTTTGTTTGTATATTTTAGCCATTTTAATTATCCTAAAAATTTGTTAATTTAATCTTTGCAAATCTGACAAATCTATAAAATAATTATACTCGATCTCAACAAACTTAAAAATCGCTATTTTATGCTGTAATTTTTAGGAAGAAATTTTTCCTAACTTAAAAAAACAAGAACAAGGAAATAACAATTTTTATTTTTAAATATATTAAATAAGATTTAGCAAATTGTCATTATGCCTGCTTTAGGAAAATAACTAAAAATATGGGCTTATTTAATTCTATGTGGTAATTAAATCGAATCAACAAAACTATTTATAATCTTAAATGTATTATCTAGATTTAAAAATTTGCAAATTAATGTATTTGGTGATTGGTTTTCTTTGAAGTAAAGGTGTGCAGCAGCTAATGTAGCATGTAAACAAAGTGAACTTCTTTGATTTGTATAATAGGAATCTAATACTATTTCCAAAGCCTCAACAACATTAATAAATATACTATTTTTTTAAGAGCAACCTTGTTTCATACGTTCTTGCAATTCTTCTGGCGATACATCCTCAATATGTGTTGCTAATGACCACTGATGTCCAAATGGATCCAAAATTAGACACGAACGATCACCATAAAATTGATCTTTTGGCGGCTTAATAGATGTAGCACCAACACCCATAGCAGTGTTATAAGCAGAATCCACATCTTCAACATACAAATGCAGCCCAACTGGAGCTCCACCAAATGATTTGGGACCTTTAAATCCCATATCAGGAAATTCATCTGCAACCATAAAAACAGAATCACCAATTATAAGTTCAGCATGAGCGACTTTACCATCAGGTGTTGGCATACGCATACGCTCTTCAGCATTAAATGCTTTTTTATAAAATGAAATAGCATCATTAGCCCCCTCCACTATTAAATATGGAGTCAAAGTATTATAACCTTCACGGATTTTTTTAACCATAATATAATTACCTCTTAAAATAAATAATCTTTGCTTAACCAGTGATCATTTTCAAACAAAATGCAATTACACCACCAGGTATTACACCAAGTGCAATTAATAACACGCCGTTGATTATTAATACACTTCTTGAGACAATACAAACGTCTGCTAACCTAAGCTCAATTATGCTTTCATCAAAATACATTACTTTAACAATTCTCAAGTAATAAAATGCACCGATTAAAGACATAATAACTGTGTAAATAGCTATTTTTATATACCCAACTGCTATTAATTCTTCTAAAATCCTAAATTTTGCATAAAATCCAGCTAAAGGTGGAATTCCAGCTAATGAAAACATAACTAATAATAAAATACCAGCATGAATTGGATAAGTTTTACTCAAACCCTTTAAATCATCTATATTTTCACACTCATAATTACCGCGAGATAACATGGTTAGAACCCCAAAACCGGCTAATGCAGTTAAAACATAAATTATAGTATAAAATAACATTGCTGAAATTCCGGAACTTGAAACGGTAATAAAACCAAAAGCTATGAAGCCCATGTTTGCTATAGCCGAATAACCTAACATTCTCTTTATATTAGTTTGTGCAATTGCAACAACATTACCAATAAATAATGAAAATATTCCTAATAGCATCAACATCATAGCCCACTGATTACTAAGAGTAACTAAAGCATAAATTAGAAAACGAATCATAAATATAACAGCAGCAATTTTAGTAACTGTTCCGATTATTGTAGTTGTTGCAAGCGACGAACCTTCATATATATCTGGAATCCACATATGAAAAGGTACCAAACCAAGCTTAAATACTAAACCTGCAACAATAAATACTAAACCAAACGATAAGAATTGATTATTTACAGAAACATTACTATAAATAGTTCTAAATAAAAGATCTAATTGCAACTGCCCACCTGTTGCTCCATATACAAATGAAATCCCAAATAATAATAGTCCTGAGGCTAAAGCACTTAAAATAAAATATTTCATTGCAGCTTCAGTTGATTTAACATTATCTCGATTTAATGCAATCAAAGCACATAAGCCTAATGATAATAACTCTAACCCTATATATAATACCAACATACTGTTAGCAGAAATCATTACCATCATACCTAATAAAGAAAATAAGAATATTGCATAAAATTCACCTTTATGCAAATTCTTATCATTTATATATTGTTTGATGTACAATACAATAATTAAGCTAACAATATAAATAGTAAGCTTCATTCCCTGAGCTAATATATCTAGAACAAACATATTATTGAATGTAAGCTCAGGCTTACCACTATACACCATAAACTGAATAATAAATGTCACAACTATAGTAATTATTGTAAGCATAGTAATAACATGCTTTTTGCTCTCAGATATAAAAGCATCTGCAAACAAGAGCACTATAATCATAAATGCTAAAAAAATTTCTGGCAACACTGGCAAAATATTAATATTCATCACTCTAACTCACCTTTTCCTATTATACAAGCTATAGTTTGGACTGCATTGCAAAGCCTATGACATCTTTAATTCCAACTTGCATCTTTGATACAAAAATTTGTGGATAAACTCCCATCCATATTACTGCTATAGCAAGTAATAGCAACACGCAAAACTCATTAAAGTTAATATCATTCATTTCAGTAACATGATGATTTGTAATTGAACCAAATATAGTACGCTTGTACATCCACAATGTATAGCCAGCACCTAATATCAATGTTGATCCAGCCAACAAGGCATAAATTAAGTTGGTTTGCACAGCACCCATTATAACCATAAACTCACCTACAAATCCTGATGTTCCAGGTAATCCAGAATTTGCCATAGAAAATAGCATAAAAAATGTTGCAAATATAGGCATTTGACTTGCAACACCACCATAATCTGCTATATTACGTGAATGAATTCTATCATACATAACTCCAATACACATAAACATAGCTGCAGAAATAAATCCATGCGAAATCATCTGTACAACTGCACCTTGCATTGCCCAAGTATTTAAGTTATTGCCCACAAACATAAAGCAAGCTAGGGTAACAAACCCCATATGTGAAATTGAAGAATACGCTACTAATTTTTTCATATCCTTTTGCACTATAGCTACTAAACCAATATATACGATTGCAATTAAAGATAGTCCAATCATAAACCCAGAAAGCAGTCTAGATGCATCTGGAACAATCGGTAAAATAAATCTCAAAAATCCATAACCACCTATTTTTAAAGTAATTGCAGCTAGTACCATAGAACCACCAGTAGGTGCTTCAGGATGGGCATCAGGTAACCATGTGTGAACAGGCCACATAGGAACTTTAACTGCGAACGAAAAGAAAAATGCTATAAAAATTAATACTTGTGGCATCATCGCTAAATGAGTTTTATAATATTGAAAAATATTAAATGATTGACCACTTATATTATATAGATAAATTAATGCAATCAGCATTAATAATGAACCTAATAAAGTATATAAGAAAAACTTAAATGCAGCATAGACACGGTTAGAACTACCCCATATCCCTATGATAAGATACATAGGAATTAACATAGCTTCAAAAAAGACATAGAAAAGTATTGCATCAACTGCACAAAAAGCACCAGATATAAACCCAGTCATAATTAAAAACATACTATTATAAAGCGCAACCTTGCTTTTTATTACTTTGAAGCCCGCTACTATAACTAATAATGTAATAAAATTGTTTAAAAACAAAAACGGCATGGAAATACCATCTATTCCCATATAATAATTTATATGTAGGCTAGGTACCCACGGAAAATGTTCTACAAACTGTAATCCAGAAAAATTTGAGTCAAATTGTATGAAAACAATTAGTGAAAAAATAGTTGCAATTAAAGCACCAATTAAAGCAATATATCGAGCTAATGAATCTTGTCTTACAAAAAGCACTAATATTCCAAAGACAATTGGAGTCCAAACAGTTAAACTTAATAAATACTCTATCATTGCCACTTTATCCTTAACTAAATATCAAACCAGTACAAAAAGTTAATAAAATAATAACTCCTAATACCATGAAAGTTGCATAACTATTAACATAACCACTCTGTATTTTTCTGAATATCTTCGAATACCAATCAACAATTTTAGCTGAGCCATTGACAAGTAAGCCATCTATTAATACCATATCACCAATTGTCCATAAAAATTTACCGACTGCCCGACTAAGCGGTGTAAAAAATTTTATGTAAAGATCATCCATAAAATATTTATGGTCTAAAATGATATAAATTGGTTTGGTCAGCTTCACAAAACCTTCAGATAGGCCCTTAATCCTATGAAACATCCATGCTACTATAATTCCTGCTAATGCCAAATATACTGGTATTTCGCTAAAACTTTCCACTATCATATGTATTGGCAGCATAACTTCCTTACCAAATTTTTCCATATACCATGAAGCATTAACTACAGACCCGGTTAAAACATTACCACTTGCAAATGAGTTAAGTCCAACCCAACCTATAATAATCGATGGAATTGCCATTAAGACTAAAGGTAACGTAACTACCCAAGGTGATTCTTTAGGTTTATTACTATGATTATCACCATGCCCATCATGTGAACCATGGTGGTTATCCAGATGAAATCTTTCTTTACCATGAAATGTCATAAATATTAGTCTAAAGCTATATAAAGCTGTTACAAAAACCGAGGCATACACTGTAAATACAGCGAATCCACTACCAGGTAAGCCATGCTCATATGCAACTTTTGCCGATGATATAATCATATCTTTAGAAAAAAATCCAGCAAACGGCGGAATACCTGCTAGAGCTAAGCTACCAATTAACATAGTTATATAAGTAATCGGCATGTATTTAGCTAAACCACCCATCTTACGCATATCCTGCTCATGATGCATAGCAATAATTACAGAACCTGCAGCTAAAAATAATAATCCTTTAAAAAAGGCATGTGTCATTAGATGAAAAATTGCAACTGAATAAGCTCCGCAACCTAATGCAACAGCCATATACCCTAACTGCGACAAAGTAGAATATGCAACAACCCGTTTAATATCATTTTGTATAATACCTAAAATACCCAGGAAGAAACAATTAATTCCACCAGCATAAATAATAACTGATAAAGCCGTTTCTGATAAATTATATATTGGAGATAGTCTTGCAACCATAAATATACCAGCCGTAACCATTGTAGCAGCATGAATTAATGCAGAAATCGGGGTAGGACCTTCCATAGAATCTGGCAGCCATACATGAAGTGGAAACTGAGCAGATTTACCCATAGCCCCAATGAATAATAAAATGCATATTACAGTAATTATATTCCAATTTGTACCAGGTAAAACAACACCAGTTAGTTCATGAACTTTAGCAAATACATCAGTATAATTTAGTGATCCACAATAAGCTAGTACTAATCCGATTCCCAATAAGAATCCAAGATCACCTACGCGATTAATTAAAAATGCTTTCAAATTAGCAAAAATAGCCGATTCACGCTTATAATAAAACCCTATCAATAGATAAGAAACTAATCCTACACCTTCCCAACCAAAAAATAATTGTAAAAAGTTATTAGACATTACTAACATTATCATCATAAAAGTAAATAGCGAGATATAACTAAAAAATCTCTCGTACCCTTCCTCATGTTCCATATAACCTATAGTATAAATATGCACCATAAGAGAAACACTAGTTACCACTGTTAACATTACAGAAGTTAGTGTATCAACTAGTACACCAACAGCAAATGATTGTCCACCGACAGTTAGCCAAGTATATAATGGTCCATTATAGCTGATATGTTCAACCTGAACTTGATATAAAACTATATAAGAACAAATTGTTGAAATAAAAACACCTAATATAGTTAAACTATGGCTAAATCTCTTACCTAATAAAACTCCAAATAACCCAACCACAATTGAAGCAATTAGAGGTGCTAAAATTATTATCAAATATAAGTTTGTTCCTGTCATTTGCCTAACCCTTCAATTTGTCCATATCTCTAACATTGATGGAGCGTAAATTACGAAATAGTACAATTAAAATTGCCAACCCAATTGCAGATTCTGCTGCAGCAACAGTTAATGTAAAAAATACAAATATCTGCCCAGCTGCATTATTTAGATAACTTGAGAAAGTAACAAAATTAAAATTTACTGCAAGTAGCATTAATTCAATTGACATTAATACTACAATTACATTCTTGCGATTTAAAAAAATACCCATAACTGATATAGCAAATAAAACCGCTGATAAAATCAGATAATGACTAATTCCTATCATTTATTAACTCCATCTTGTTTAATTTCTTCAGATTCAACTTCAGATTTCATTTTAACTAATTCAAATCTATCTTTAGCATTTATATTAAGTTGTTTTCTTATATTCTGATATTTTGCATTTTTTTCTGAGTTACGCAACGTTAAAGCAACAGCAGCAACTAAACCAAGTAAAAGTATCATAGATGCCAATTCTACCGGATAAGAATATTGTGTATATAATATCCATCCTAACTTATTAGCATTGGCTATATTTGTGTCAGAGATATTAGAGTTTTCAATAATCATTGGCTTATTGATTATAACGAGTAACATTTCAACTAAAACAATAATACCTAATAATAATGCTAACGGCAGATTTTTCCAAAAGCCTTTTCGCATTGCTTCAACATCTATATCTAACATCATAACCACAAATAGAAATAGAATCATGACTGCTCCTACATAAATCACAATAAGAGCAAGGGAAAGAAATTCTGCATTTAACATCATCCATAAACAAGCTGAAGTTATAAATGCTAAAATAAGAAATAAAACGGAATGAATGGGATTTTTTGCTGTGATTACTCGTAATCCAGAAAAGACTAGTATAAAGGCAAAAATATAAAACAGTGTGCTCGTTAGCATAAAATCTCCAAATAATTATCTTCAAACAACTCGAATATTGCTACCTATAGGCCTTGTCATCTTCTTTATTTTTTGCAATGACTGATTCGTACCTATCACCGATCGCAAGCAACATTTCTTTGGTATAATATAAATCACCATGCTCTTCTCCATGGTATTCATGTAATGGCGTTTCAACAATAGCATCAACTGGGCATGCTTCTTCACAAAACCCACAAAAAATGCATTTGTATAAATCTATATCATACCGAGTTGTACGTCTGGTCCCATCTTCTCTTTCATGCACATCAATAGTAATTGCAAGTGCAGGACAAACAGCTTCACACAATTTACAGCCAATGCAGCGTTCTTCACCATTAGGATATCTTCTTAAAGCATGTAATGCTCTAAATCTTGGCGACAATGGAGTCTTTTCTTCAGGATATCTAAGGGTAGCTTTACGTGTAAAAAGAGTCCGTAATGTTATTCCAAGACCCCTAAATAATTCTAACAGTAAAAATGTTTTAAAAAATTTCTTAATCATCTTTTTTCTCTAAATTCATACTTAACATATTATATAAAGATATTAACTATGCCATATATTAAGTGGAGATACCATCCATAAACCAACCACAAAAATCCACACCAACGTAACTGGTAAAAAAACCTTCCAGCCTAAACGCATAATTTGATCATAGCGATAACGTGGAAATGAAGCACGATACCAAATAAAACCAAATAATAATAAACAAACTTTAAAGATTAGCCAGAATATACTGGAACTACCAATAACGCTCCATGATGCAGGAAATGGAGATAACCATCCCCCCAAAAACAGTAGACATGTTAAAGTTGAAACTAAAACCATATTTAAATATTCAGCTAGCATAAATAACGCAAACTTGGTACCAGAGTATTCAACGAAAAATCCTGCAACAATTTCTGATTCACCTTCGCAAACATCAAAAGGAGCACGATTAGTTTCAGCAACTCCAGAAATTAGATACACCAAAAACATTGGAAATAAAGGTATCCAATTCCACGATAAAATACTACCGCCTAGCATGCCATGGCCTTGACTAGCGACAATTCCAGTTAAATCTAATGTACCTGAAACCATTAGTACACCAACAATTGCAAACCCCATTGCTAATTCGTATGAGACCATTTGCGCAGTTGCGCGCACTCCGCCTAAGAATGAATATTTAGAATTACCCGACCAACCTGCTAAAACAATACCATAAACACCAAGTGAAGATATGGCTAAAACATATAACAAGGCAGCATTAACGTGAGTAAAAACAAGTTGTGGTGAAAGCGGTACAACCGCCCAAACTAATAATGCGCATGCTAATAATAAAACTGGAGCAAAATTAAAAATACCCTTATCTGCTTTGGTTGGCATTATTAATTCTTTGAATATAAATTTAAATAAGTCTGCAAATGGCTGAAATAAACCTTTTGGTCCTACGCGGTTTGCCCCAAGACGTGCATGCATATAAGCTAAAATCTTACGTTCCGCAAAAGTTAAATACGCAACAAAGATAACTAATGGCACAATAAGAATTATAGCCATTATCAATTTCCACACAACGTAGCCTAACCCAACACCTAAAAACTGCTGTAATGTTTCCATTTATTCATCTACACCATAAAAATTAACTTATATGATTATTTTACACCTGAACTTCAATAGCATCAAATCTACCAGCAAATCCATGTGTATTATCATTTGTTGCAAGCATAATTACACTATTTGGTAATATATCACTTATTGTTACACTAAAATCACGCACATAACCTTCTTGTTTAACTTGCAGGTTAGCTGATTCACTAACTTTAAATTTATCGGCTAGATGTTTTGATAAAATTAACGTTGGTAACGTTGCCTGCTTGGTTGATTGCAATGATAAAGCACGACGCGTAATACTGTCCCGACCATACATACTTTGTAAACCAACACGGATTAGTTTTTGTAACTCTGGTTTTTTAATTAAAATTTTTTGTGCACTTACATTATTACTTAAATAATTTGAACATTCTAAAATTTGCGGTATTTCATTTCTAACATCTTCAATGCTATTTTGTTCAAAGCCTTCAATATTCAATCGATTAGCAATTACCCTTAACACTTTCCAAGTAGGTTTAGAATCACCTAGCGGTCTGGTTACTGCATTAAATTTTTGCCAGACTCCACTTAAATTTACAAAAGAACCTGGTGTTTCAGTAAATGGTGTAATGGGTAAAATCACATCAGCATATGCTTTCATATGTTCATTAGTATAAGCGCTCATTACCATAACCGCATCAGCACGATTTAGTGCATTTAATACTAATCTAGAATCATATGCATCACATTCTAACTCAGTATTTAAAATAAAATATGCTTTACGCGTATTTTCAAGCATTTGCTTGATATTCATACCTACTTTTTGTATAGCTTGATTAAATTCAGCTTTAAATGGCACAAATCCTACAAGTTCAGCTCCAACCTCATTCGCAGCTGTAGGTAAAAACCCAGATTTACCATTAATATTTTTTGCTAATTGTTGCGCTAAAACAATTAATTCTGAATAATTGCTTTGCATCTTGGCAACTTCGCCCAATACAATGTACGCATTATTTTTAACACTGCTAACCAAGTTTGAAATATCATTAGTTATTTCAACTTGAGATAAATCGATTGTATCTGAACCTCCAGTTGCTTTAACTAATTGCGCTAGTCTATAGGCAAATTCACGTGGATCACAAGTAATCTGAGTTTTAACTTCACACAATAAATCTTCTTTAATGGTATTAATAACATTTAATTCCATACCATGTTTTACTGCTTTACGTAACTTAGCGGTTAATAATGGCTGCTCACTTCTTATTATACTACCGACAACTAATACTGACTTACTGTTTAAAAAGTCATTGAGGTCGCTGCCTAAGAATGATACTCCGCTTTGTTTTCCATCTAAAGCAAAATCATTTTGAGTTAACCTACTATCTAAATTATAGATTTCAAGTTTTCTCATCAATTTTTGCAATAAATATAATTCTTCAACGGTAGAGGTAGGACTAGCAATTACTCCAATTTGGTCAGCCCCATGGTCTATTTTAATACCATTAATACTTTTAGCAACATAATCAATTGCTGTTTCCCAACCTACTTCTAACCATTCATTATTTTGCTTTATCATTGGTTTAGTCACGCGATCTTGGTGATACAGACCTTCATAGCTAAATCTATCGCGATCCGAAATCCAGCATTCATTTAGTTCTTCATTTTCATGCGGCAATACACGCACTACTTTATGATATTTATCCACTTGTACAACTAAATTACTTCCTAAACTATCATGTGCTGAAATAGATTTTCTTCTAGATAATTCCCAAGTTCTTGCACTATGTCGAAAAGGTTTAGATGTTAATGCACCAACTGGGCAAATATCTATAATATTACCGGATAATTCACTATCTACAGTCTTTCCAATAAAGGGCATTACTTCAACATGATTATTTCTATAACTCATACCAAGCTCTTGATAGCCAGCTATTTCATCAGTAAAACGAACACATCTAGAACAATGGATACATCTAGTCATTTGAGTAGATACTAATGGCCCTAAATCTTTATTAGTTACAGCGCGTTTTTCTTCCTCAAATCTGGAATGAGAACGGCCATAACCAACCGCTAAATCTTGTAATTGGCATTCCCCACCCTGATCACAAATTGGACAATCTAGAGGATGATTGATCAATAAAAACTCCATAACGCCTTTTTGAGCTTCAACGGCAAGTTTTGAACAAGTATGAATCTTCATCCCTTCAGTAACCGGAGTAGAACAAGCAGGCAAAGGCTTAGCAGATTTTTCCACTTCAACCAGGCACATTCTACAGTTTGCTGCAATAGATAATTTTTTATGATAACAAAAATGTGGAATATATTTACCTTCTTTAATCGCTACCTCTAATATCGAAGCTCCACTTTCTGCACTAACGTGCTTACCATCTAATTCTAATTCTATCATTTAAACTATTACCAAAAATATTTATTGTTTATGTTACTATAATCTTAGGGGTTAGATATTGCCAATGAGTATAAGATTCAACTTTGCTACTATTTTCTAAATTATATCTTGTTAAATATAAATAAATCTCTCTATTAAGGTCATCTCTAAATCTGAATATTGTATAGGAGCCATGAGATTGAGAATCTATGGCACTAAAACCATAAGCTAATAAAGTAGTTTTCATCTCTTGTAAATCAAGATATATTCCATCCTTTGAAATAGCATCTAGATAATTGCTATCACTAACTCCATCTCTACCTCTACCACCAAATACACCAGCATCTTCTTTTGTAAAATTAATTGGGAAAAGTCCGTTAATCTTTTGCAAAATTGTTTTTAAGGAATCTAATTCATAATTTTGCAATTTCTCAATAAGCTCGTTCCAATTATTAACTTTAATTATATCTTTCAATTGTGAATCATTTGATAATTCAACAATCGATTTAAAGGAATTAAAGTCCCTAAAACATAATTCCAGTTTTTTAATTAGATCTTTATAGTAATTTGTAATATCTACAGAACCTAAACCATTTAAAGCCTCTATAAACGAACGTGCATATCCAAGCAATTGTCTCACATTATCACATTGAGTTGCAATTTGTCTACGCATTTCAGACGGATTGGAAACAGAGACACCTTCATTGCCATAAACACTGCTCAGCGCTTTTTGGAGAGCATCAGCACCACAATTACCATCCTTAAATGTCTCATGTAATTCTAAGCTTTTACCAAAAGCTTTTATTTCTGAGCCATAAGATCGAGAAGGCCCTTGAGCAGCTGGATTACGATTTACTGTGGCTGCATTAGGCACTGGTTTTTCGCCTTGAGTAGACCCTGCACTTGTACTACGAACCTGGGGTCTGGTAACAGTAGTTCTGCCACTACCTTGAGATTGAGTAGCTGTAGTTGTCGCTGTACGTTTTTCTTGTACAGTTGGAATCTCGTGAACTGGTTTGCGTACTGAATCCTTAGATTCATGAACAACTGGAGTTACTGATTCTGTGCTCACTCTTGATTGCGCTAGCGTAGAACTTTTAGAAGCACCTGATGATTCAGGTCTAAAAACTTTATTTTCTTTTTGTTCAAAATATTCAAACCTTTCTTCTTGTTTGGCAAAATATCCGGTCTTGTTACCTTGAAGTTCCTTTTTTATTGAACTGATTTGCTTATTATAATTTGTTTCTGTACTTTTATTCTGATCAAGTATCGTTAATAAATTAACTAATAATGATTCAAATTGAGTTGCCCGGTCAAATCCAATACTTTTACTCAAATATTCTTTATTATTTTCTATATCTTTGATTAAGCTGTCAACATCATTGTTAAACTGGCTGTTATTTATCTTGCCCCCAAATTTTTCAATTCTTTTATTCAAATTCTCAAAAGATAGTTGTTTTTCTTTTTTTTGTGGTACATGGCCATTCGGTATCCCTGTACTACCTACTTTAGTATTCATTTTATGTCTCCTAATACCACTTATGTTCTACCATACATTTCTTATGTTCTATATGGTATATAAACTCTTCTTTAAAATGTTGTGTAAAACTACGAACTGGAAATACAGCAGCATCGGCTAACGCACAAATAGTTCTACCTGCCATTTGGTTACCAATACTATCTAGTAATTCCAAATCTTCCATTTTACCTTGACCATTTTCAATTCTATGAATAATATCATATAACCAACCGGTTCCTTCACGACATGGTGTACATTGCCCACAAGATTCCTCATGATAAAACCATGCAAGTCTCTCTAGTGCTTTTACCATACACACATCTTCGTTCATCACAATAACTGCACCTGAACCAAGCATAGACCCTGCTTTAGCAATTGAATCATAATCCATGGTACATTGCATCATAATTTCAGGAGGTAATACTGGGGCAGAAGATCCACCAGGTATTACTGCTTTCATTTTTTTCCCATCGCGCATTCCACCTGCTAGTTCAAGTAACTCAGGAAAAGGCATACCTAATGGAACTTCAAAATTTCCAGGTTTATTTACATGACCTGATACTGAGAATAATTTTGTTCCACCATTATTTGGAATCCCTTTATCTTGAAATGCTTGGCCGCCATCAGTTATAATAAATGGAATTGATGCTAATGATTCTGTATTATTAATAGTAGTTGGCCTACCGTATAAACCAAAGCTTGCAGGAAAGGGTGGTTTAAATCGAGGTTGCCCCTTTTTCCCTTCAAGTGATTCAAGCAATGCAGTTTCTTCTCCACATATATATGCACCATAACCATGGTGTGCATATAATTCAAAATCAAAACCTTTACCAAGTATATTATTACCTAAAAAGCCAGCTTTACGAGCTTCTTCTATTGCTTCTTCAAACCTTTCATATATTGAGAAAATTTCACCATGAATATAATTATACCCGATAGATGCCCCAATTGTAAACCCTGCAATAATCATTCCTTCAATCAGGGAATGCGGATTAAACTCCATAATATCTTTATCTTTAAAGGTTCCTGGTTCACCCTCATCACTATTACAAACAATATATTTTTGCCCTTCAATGGCGCGGGGCATAAAGCTCCATTTTAAACCGGTAGGAAATCCAGCACCACCACGTCCGCGTAAACCTGAAGCTTTAACTTCAGCAATAATCTGTTCCTGCGTCATTCCAGTATTTAAAATATGCTTTAGCGCATTATAGCCACCGCGTTTAATATAACTATCAATCTTCCAGCAATTTTTATCTGATGTATCAACATCCGCAAAAATTACTCCATTTTTATAGATTGCCATTATTTCAACTCCGCTAACTGCTTTTCTATAGCTTCAACTGTCATATGACTACACATTTTATGATTGTTAATAAGTATAACCGGCGCATCTCCACACGCCCCCATACACTCGCCTTCCATAATGGTATATTTTCCATCTAATGTGGTCTCACCAAACTCTATACCTAATTTTTGTTTTAAATAATCTGCCGTATTAACTCCTCCAGATAAAGCACATGGAAGATTAGTACAAATTGTTAGTTTATATTTACCTACTGGTTTTAAGTTATACATACCATAAAAAGTTGCTACTTCTAATGCTTGTACTGGAGGTATATTTATATAATTAGCAACATATTCTATTAATTCAGTGGGTAACCAACCCTTTTCAGTTTGAGCGACTCTTAATGCAGCCATCACTGCACTACGATTTTGTTCTTTAGGATATTTCAATAATTCTTTATCAATTTTTTGTAACGCTTCTTGTGATAACATCTCTATCTATCCACCTCACCAAATACTATATCCTGAGTTCCAATAATTGCAACCACATCAGCAATCATATGTCCTTTACTCATTTCATCAAGTGCAGCTAAATGAGCAAAACCTGGCGCTCTAATCTTTAATCGATATGGCTTATTTGCTCCATCAGAAATCAAATATATACCAAATTCACCCTTAGGATGCTCAACAGCGGTGTAAACTTCACCCTCTGGAACACGCATACCTTCAGTAAATAATTTAAAATGATGAATTAACTCCTCCATGCCATATTTCATTTTTTCACGAGGCGGCGGAGCAACTTTATAATCATTAATAATTACAATTCCAGGATTATCTCTTAACCATGTTATACATTGTTTAATTATTTTATTTGATTCTCTCATTTCTGCCATACGTACAAGGTATCTATCGTAGCAATCACCATTTTTACCAATAGCAACAGCAAAATCCATTTTATCATAAACTTCATAAGGCTGTTTTTTTCGTAAGTCCCAGGCAATACCCGATCCTCTTAACATTGGTCCAGTAAACCCTAAATTTAGTGCACGCTCTGGTGTTACAACTCCAATATCAACTGTTCTTTGCTTCCAAATTCTATTATCAGTCAACAATGTCTCATAATCATCAACACATTTATCAAACCTATTGGTAAAGTCTTCGATAAAATCTAATAAGCTACCCTGTCTATTTTTATTTAACTGGTCTAATTGTTTTTTTGTTCTTACTTTTGATTCAGTATATTTTGGCATTGTTTCAGGTAAATCACGATATACCCCACCTGGGCGATAGTATGCGGCATGCATCCTTGCACCAGATACAGCTTCATAACAATCAAGTAAATCTTCCCGTTCACGAAATGCATATAAGAAAACCGCCATTGCTCCTATATCAAGAGCATGCGCTCCTAACCATAAAAGATGATTTAAAATACGAGTAACTTCATCAAACATAACTCGAATATATTGCGCCCTAATTGGCACTTCTATTCCAAGTAACTTCTCTATTGCCATAACATAAGCATGTTCATTACACATCATTGATACATAATCTAATCTATCCATATATGGCAATGCTTGGATAAATGTTTTATGTTCAGATAATTTTTCTGTTCCTCTGTGTAATAGGCCAATATGAGGATCAGCTCTTTGTACAACTTCACCAACTAGTTCTAAAACTAAGCGCAATACACCATGGGCAGATGGATGCTGTGGCCCAAAATTTAAAGTATAATTTCTAATTTCTGCCACTATAATTCTCCTCACGAATGATACGCGGAGTAATTTCACGTGGCTCAATAGAAACAGGCTGATAAACTACTCTTTTTTCTTTTTCGTCATATTTCATTTCCACATGTCCAGAAAGCGGAAAATCCTTTCTAAATGGATGGCCTACAAATCCATAATCAGTAAGTATTCTACGTAAATCAGGATGGCCTTCAAAAATAATCCCAAACATATCAAATACTTCACGCTCAAACCAGTTAACAGAACTATATATCTCATTTACTGAAGCAATGGCAGGGAACTCACTATTTTCAAGAAAAGTTTTGACACGAATACGCCAATTATGCTTAACTGAGAGCAAATGATAAACAACAGCAAATCTTTTGCCTTGCCATTCTTCATTTTTATAATCTAAATAATCAACCCCACACAAATCAACACATAATTCAAAATGAGTATCGTTATTATCTCGCAATGAAAGTAAGATGTCTACAATTTCCTCAGAATTAACTTCGATTGTTAGCTCACCCCTATCAATTATACATGATAAAATTTTAGCTGAAAACAAATTCTCAACTATGTTTTTAAGTGTTTCAACCTTTTTCATTTATGCACTCTTTCTTGCTATAGTTGATTCACGTTTAATCTTATTTTGTAGCTGAATAATTCCATAGAGTAATGCTTCAGCAGTAGGAGGGCAACCTGGCACATATATATCAACAGGCACAATTCTGTCACAACCACGTACTACCGAATAAGAGTAATGGTAATATCCGCCGCCATTAGCACATGAGCCCATAGAAATAACCCAGCGCGGTTCTGGCATTTGATCATATACCTTACGTAATGCAGGCGCCATTTTATTACACAATGTTCCAGCAACGATCATCACATCTGATTGACGAGGGGATGGCCTAAATACTGCACCAAAACGGTCTAGATCGTAACGAGCCGCGCCTACATGCATCATTTCCACAGCACAACAAGCTAATCCAAATGTCATTGGCCACAACGAGCCAGTTCTTGCCCAGTTTATTAGCTTATCTGCAGTAGTAGTTATAAATCCTTCTTTGAAAACACCTTCTATTCCCATTCTAGTGCTCCCTTTTTCCATACATAAATAAATCCAGCAACTAAAATTGCCAAAAACACAGCCATCACTACAAATCCATACATACCTAACTGTTTAAATACTAAAGCCCACGGTAATAAAAATGCTATTTCAAGATCAAATAATATAAATAATATTGCTATTAAATAATAGCGAACATCAAATTTTATCCGCGCATCTTCGAAGGCTTCAAACCCACATTCATAAGGAGAATTTTTTGCAGTATATGGGCGGAATCGAGCTAAAATCTTATTAGCAATAATCATAACACATCCCATTATAATTGCTAATATAACAAAAACCAGAATTGGAAGATATTGAATTGAGATCATTTTTATTTACCTACATTATTTTATGGTGCCGACAGTGGGACTCGAACCCACACGACCTTAGTCACCACCCCCTCAAGATGGCGTGTCTACCAGTTCCACCATGTCGGCTAAACCTTCACTTTTTTAGCCGGGGATCTGATTTTTTGATTCCACTTGCAGTGGCTTATTATTAACTTTATCACCTGTTACTGGCTTTGTAGTTATTATTCCACTACTAACCGCTTTTCCGTTCATATTACTCATAACACCAACATTATTAAACCCACCTTTTGACGACATAAAAACTAGCCCAAAGGTTGTAATGAAGAAAACTGCAGCAAAAACCGCGGTAGTTCTACTTAAAAAGTTTGCCGATCCAGTTGCTCCAAATAGTGAGCTTGAGCTACCAGAACCAAAAGTTGCACCTGCATCTGCACCTTTACCATGCTGCAATAACACTAATATAATAATTGCTACTGCTGATATTATTTGCATGACCCAACATAAAGTTTTAATAATTTCCATATTTCTTATTCTTTTATATGTTACAAAGTTTATACAAGTAGTTATTTTATCATGTAGAGATTTTTTTAGCTTAATTATTATATTTTCATTAAATTTTAATTCGCATAATAACTGCTTATACTACATTACATATTGCAGTAAATTCATCTATTTTTAAAGACGCCCCTCCAACTAATACACCATCAATTCCAGGCACATCAAGAATATCTGATGCATTAGATCCATTTACACTTCCACCATATAATACCAGTAAATTAATTCCTGGAATAGTTTTAGATATGTAATCTTTAATGAACAATGCAACCTCTTCTATCTCTTTCATTTCTGGTACCAAATTTGTACCAATTGCCCAAATTGGTTCATAAGCAACTACCAAGTCTTTAATATGTTTAGTTTTAGTTAAGATAGATAATTGCTTACTTAGAAATTCTAAGTATTGGTGTAATTGTCTTACTTTATAACTTTCACCAACACAATAAATCGGTTTAATTCTTGAATTAAAAGCCATATTTAATTTATCAATCAAAATCTCATCAGTATCATTTAAAACCCTTCTTTCAGAGTGACCAATAATACTATATGTAACTCCACAATCTAATAAAATATCATTACTAATTTCACCAGTATATGCTCCATATCCGCCATATCGGCTTAAATCTTGACTAGCCAATTTACTTTGTGTTTGTTTATCATCAAAAATGCTTTTAGCATATGCAATATAAGTAAATGGAAATGCAAAAACAATATTTTGTCTATTTGTAGTCATATTATTTAAATAATAATTGAGGTCATTATTTATTTTTTTAATACTTCCATTCATTTTCCAATTAGCCACTATTAGTTTCGACATCGATGCCATTCCTTTAATAATACCATACTCAAATTAATATTTTTTATTCACAACTCTGTGGGCCACTATCCGCAACCACAGCAGCAAATCATCTAAATATTTTTTTGCACAAAGTATTTTACAATATATGTATAGATTATTACCAATTTAATGCATAATAATGGTAATATTCTTAGTTAACGTTTCTTAATTTCTAATGTTAAGGAGAGCTTTAATGTATAATAATTTTGATTTCAACCAATGGTTAAGCAATTTTTTTGATTCTAAAGAGTTAGATCAATATAAAAAAATAATGGAAGGTTTTTCGCCAAGTGCATGGCAAGAATACGCTAAACAATGGCAAGATATGTTTAAACATGTGGAAAAACATTTACATTTAGATCCAAAAAGTAAAGAAGCACAGTCTTTATATGAAACGTGGATGAAGTTGTTTAATAAAGCGCATGGCGATTACCCAAACATTAGAGAAAAAATGTGGGAAGCTTACAAAGCTTCAGTTAAAATGAATCTTGAGTATTTTAATCAAAAAGTAATTGATTTCATTGATCAGGTAGGTAAATTTTATAATAATAAATAAATTTATATAAAAGTTAGTAGCACTATTTTATAGTGCTGCGTTTTTAACTATTTTACAAAAAAGTAAAGATTGCTATACGGTCTCAAAATTTATACACAAGGCTTTTCTAGAGATTGAGCGACATCTTTGAAAATTCTTTCTAATAATATGTAATCACTTTCTATTAATTTTTTATATCGGATACATCCTTTACCAATATCTTTTAGCTGACCACGGTATTTATCTAATACAGCTTTTTTAAGAATGTATACTGATATATAATTCTTCTGACTATTAAACGATACCTCAACAACTCCTTGTTTAAGATAGCCAGGCATCCCATATTTCATTTCTTCAATATAACCACTTAATGAACTAATACAAATCCTTCGTATTTTAATTAGTGCATCTAACCTATCTACAGGTAATGTTTTCATATACTCATCAACAGTTTTTAAATCACTTTGCACAACCAACCTCCATTCAGCTAGAATAAAATTTCCAAGTCTTTTAACATTTGGGGAATTAATTTATTGATATGACTTCACCATAACTATTCTCTACTTTATTTTCTCCAATTTCCCTAATAATTAACTTGATCAAATTACCCATTATCTCTTCTATTATTATATCTTTAGGAAGTAAATTCAATTCATGTTCTACATTTGTATTATCATTGGAAGTTTGCTTTATAAAAAAATTTAATTGAGAATATATAGAGAGATAATTTTTCAAAGACTCATAAGATATAATAGCATTTTTAACTGAGATTTTCTTTTTATTGAACATTTGCAATTGGTCATAGCCCATTCTTACATTTCTAAATCTGGCTAAAGAAACTTGAGTTTTTCTTAAGTCTGCATTACATATATTAGCTCCATTTAAACCACAAAGGTTCAGATTAACACCGTTTAAATTAGCACCAGTTAAATTAGCTGAGGTTAGGTTTGCCCATGTAAATATAGAGTTAGACAAATTTACGTTAATCAGTATTGTTTTATAAAATTTTGCACCACTAAAATCTATATCAGATAAATCCAAACCGCTCAAATCAGCTCCACTAAAGGTAGTATCTTTTAAATCTAATTTCTCATTATTAAGCACATAATTATCTAATAATAATTTTGCTTTAGCTCTTGTTAGTCCAGTTGAATTAAAGATATTCAATTTATTAAAATCGGAAACTATATTTCTATATTTTTTTACTAAGAATGTTTCTGTACAAAATTGAGCCTTTTCTTCCAATAGATTGGTATATTTGTCCTTTAAGATATCAATTAAAAAAATATTTCCTTTACAAATATATTCCAGAGATTTTCCTTTTATCAGCATTTCTAACGCATCTAATCCAATAAATCTGTTTAGTATATGAAGTATGTGTTTAAACTCTTTGTCATTTTGTGAGTTTAATGATGATTGATTTTTGTTTTTAATTAGTCGATTTAACTTTTTTACATATATCGGCGCAACATCAATTATATTCATATTTTATACCCCTAACTATTATTACGTAAACCATATCTCAAGAATTATATGCAATATAGTTCATTTTTAACAGTGTACGCGGCTTATACTATTCTTAATTTTTAAACAGTCACATTATTATATACTTATATTTAAAAGTATTATAATTTATTTATGCTATTACTCTAATAGAATCTAAAATTCACTGAAAATACGCCCTATTTAATAATATAGAAACTGTGATATAATTGATACCTATAAACACAATAAAAACAAATTATTTATAACTATCTATGCAAAATAATATTTTCTTTGAATTAATCCCATTATTAGTATTCTTTGTTATATATTATCTTACCAAGAATATATTCTTAGCAACTGCAGTTTGCATAATATTGTGCTGGCTGCAAGTAATATTATGTAAAGTTTACTATAAGAAAATTACTCGAAATTTATGGATTAGTACAATTCTCATTACATTTTTTGGTGGATTAACCATAATTTTACATAATAGAACATTTATTATGATAAAGCCAACTGTACTATATTGGATATTGGCAGGATTTCTATTAATTAGTCAACTCGCAGGAAAAAATTTCATAAAAAATACATTAAATAAAGAATTCAATTTACCTGATTTGGCTTGGAAAAAACTTAATATTGCTTGGGTGTTATTTCTTATTGCTATGGGTGCAATAAATTTATTTATTGCTTTTAATTTTACTGAATATACCTGGGTAAAATTTAAAGTTTTTGGTGCACTTTCCATGATAATTATTTTTAGTATTTTGAGTGGTGTATTTATATATTTCAATAATAATAAAGAATAAAGTATCTTCAATATGGCAAAAGTTATTGCAAAAAAGAGGTTTGGCCAAAATTTTTTAATTGATAACTACATAATAAATGAAATTGTAAAGATAATTAACCCGAAAAGCGATGAAACTCTTGTAGAAATTGGCCCAGGCTTTGGTGCTATTACCAAACCCATACTTGAATATATAGCAGATGAACCTAGTTTTAAACAGCTACATGTTATAGAATTAGATTGGGATATTATTCGTTTTTTAAAAAATAATTTTGGTAATAAACTAATTATACACGAGTCAGATGCGTTAAAATTTAATTTTTCCTTTAATAATACACCTATTCGAGTAATTGGGAATCTACCTTATAACATATCTACTCCAATATTATTTCATTTAGCAAATTATAATAATATAAAAGATATGCATTTTATGTTACAAAAGGAAGTTGTAGATCGAATTTGTGCAAAACCTGATAGTAAAGATTATGGACGATTAACGGTTATGATTCAATATAAATTTAAATGTTTTAAAATGCTTGATGTCGCAAAAGAGTGTTTTGATCCACAACCAAAGGTAGAATCTGCAATAATACGCTTAAAGCCTAAACCAGAATCAGAATGGGAGATGATCGATCAAAAAAAGTTGGGAAATTTAGTTACACATGCTTTTAATCAAAGGCGTAAAACCATACAAAACAGCTTAAAAGGCTTAGTTCCTTGTGAAACTTTAGAAGAATTAAATATTGATACAAAAAAACGCGCTGAAAATTTAACTATTTCTGAATATATAAAATTAGCAGCAGCCATTTAGGATATTAAACATGCAAACTGATACCACTAAAAATATTGAAATACCTAGTAATTCTCAAGGTATTAAACATAAGGATGGTGCAAAAACTGCAAGAATTCCAATAAAAATTGTACAGGCCGAAGTATTAAAAAAGCCGGATTGGATTAGAGTAAAGCTACCTAATAGTAGTAAATTTCATGAAGTCAAAAATTTATTAAGAGAGCATAAGTTAAATACTGTTTGTGAAGAAGCAAGTTGCCCTAATATCGGTGAATGTTTTAGTAAAGGTACTGCAACATTTATGATAATGGGTGATATTTGCACAAGGAGATGTACTTTCTGTGATGTAGGGCATGGTAGACCAAATCCATTAGATGCAAATGAACCTAAAGAAGTTGCCAATGCAGTAAAGATATTAAAATTGAAGTATGTTGTAATTACTTCGGTTGACCGTGATGATTTACGTGATGGCGGTGCGGGTCATTTTGTAGAGTGCATTAAAGAAATTCGCGCTGTTAGTCCACAAACTCAAATTGAAATTTTAGTGCCTGATTTTCGCGGCAGATTAGACAAAGCATTAAATATTTTAGCTCAAACTCCACCAGATGTTATTAATCATAATCTTGAGACTGTACCACGAATTTATAAACAAATTCGTCCTGGATCAGATTATCAGCATTCATTAAATTTATTAAAACAATTTAAAGAGCTGTGCCCTAGTATTCCAACCAAATCTGGTATTATGGTAGGTTTAGGCGAAACTGATGAAGAGATAAAAACTGTAATGCAAGATATGCGTGAACATAATATAGATATGTTAACACTTGGCCAATATCTACAACCATCAATACATCATACTCCAGTATTAAGATACATGCACCCAGATACTTTTAAAAATATGGAAGACTTTGCTTATAGCATTGGGTTTAAGCATGCTGCAGTTGGTGCATTGGTACGTTCAAGCTATCATGCGGACGAACAAGCTAGTAATGTGGTATAAAAAATGGAACAAATTCAAGTAACTGTTGAATCAATTGATGCACAAGGTAAAGGAATTGCTAGATTTAATGGTAAAACAATTTTTATCAATGATGTTTTACCTGAAGAAGAAGTTTTAATAGAAATATATAAGAAAAAGCCAAGCTTTGATCTTGGTCGCATGGTGGAATTAATTAAACCAAGCCCCGATCGAGTTAAACCGGTGTGTCCTAACTTCGGCATTTGTGGGGGATGTTCATTACAGCACTTTGAGTTTAACGCACAACTTTTCAGTAAACAAAAAGTTTTAATTGATAACCTCAAACATATAGGTAAGGTAGAAGCTCAGAGTATATTATCCCCTATTTCTGGTAATCCTTGGCAATATCGAAACAGAGCTAGAATGTCTGCACGATACGTGCCTAAGAAAAATAGTGCACTGGTAGGTTTCAGAGAGAAGTCGTCTGTTTATGTTGTAGATATGCAAGAATGTCATATTTTACCTAAACATATATCTAATATAATTCCTCAGTTAAGACAGTTAATTAGTAGCTTATCAATAAAAGATAGTATTCCACAAATTGAAGTAGCAGTTGGTGATCGAGTAAGTGTACTTGTTTTTCGTATTATGAAACCATTATTAGACTCTGACCAAGAGCTGATTCACAAATTTATAACGCTGCATAACACTGATAATTATCCTTTACAAATATGGTTACAACCTAAAGGACCTGATAGTTGTTATCCATTTGCACCATTAGATTCACCAAAATTAAGCTATTCTTTGAGTAATTTCAATATAGAAATGCCATTTCATCCAACTGAATTTACCCAAATAAATCCTAAAATAAATATCAAGATGGTTGAATTAGCGGTTAATTTATTGGAACTTAACGTTACAGATGAAATTTTTGATTTTTTCTGTGGAATTGGTAATTTTACTTTACCAATTGCAACTAAGGCTAAAAGTATTACTGGGATTGAGTTAAATGAAAATTTAGTAAGCCGCGCCAAAGAGAATGCAGTTTACAATAAGCTAGATCACAAAACTAGCTACATAGCTGCAAATCTTTTTACTATTGATTCAGAATGGTTAAATAAATTAGGTAAACGGGATAAATGGTTGATAGATCCACCTCGCGATGGAGCAGTAAAGCTAATAGAATCAATCACACCTGAAATTGCACCACAAAAAATTGTGTACATCTCATGTAATCCAGCAACTTTGGCACGCGATGCAGCTATCTTAGTTAATATCCATGGTTACACATTACGAAATACGGGGGTAATTAACATGTTCCCCCATACTTCGCATGTAGAATCAATAGCTGAATTCGTAAAAATAGCTAATTTTTAGTAGAAGCCGCATGTACAGCTTCAAAAAATTCTTTAGGATTATCTTTAGGATTAATACCATTTTGAATTTTAGATGCTGGTAGGTAAATATAATTTTTATATTCTGTATAGAAATTTCCCGGCACACTTCCCCAAGTTCCGATATAAGGTACGAATGGATAGTTTTGTTTATAGCCCAATATACGTGGAATTGCTTGAGTACTATACCATAAAGTTCCATCTGGCTTATAGGCATAAAGCCATAAATTATCATCTTTTATAAAAGCCCCGAATGTTATAAATTGTTGTGTTGGAGCCCCACCCACATCTGACCAATTAGCCATCTGCACACTTTGATAAGCCGCATTTTCATTCCATGAGCTTCCTCCACCCTTAGGTAAGTTAATTTGAGGCCCTAATGGATGCCATCTAGTTTCCAAGATATCGATTTCTCTACCTATGCCTCCAGTAGCCTCTCCTGATCCGTCCATATAATTTTGAGGTCCTGGAGCAAGATTTTTCCTTTCAGCCAAATAAAAAGTTTCACAGAATGGTCCATATCCATCTGAACCTATCTTGATATCGATTTGCCATACCCCATCAAATCCGCTACCAACACCCGCAGCATATGTGCCATCAGAATTTTGTATTACAGGATATGCTCTACTTCCAACATTAGAACCAGAAATTGTTTGTGTAGATTGTTTTATAGATTGCTGACTACCATCAACTGTCCATCTGCCAACTTCGTTCATTCCATAATCCTGAACCCAAAAACTAGCACCAGGAGTAAACTGATTGTAAGTATTTCCCATACCACTAGCCCACCCACTATTTGTAATAATTGGCGGTACTACCGATTTCGCTTCTAAAGAACCAATCACCTCGAAATTAGCGCCATTAAGATATTTTACACTTGGTTCTTGTTGAAAACTATAGCTTGGATCTATACCGCTACTAGAATATTTAACATCCGTAATTATTTTCTCTTCACCAAGGTTTCCATGTATAGTAAATCCTAAATATCCCAGATATGAGCCATTATTTCCATTATCATCTGATAAATATATTTTATAACCGACAAAAGCCCATGGATAACCCGAAGTAGTTTGCCCTAAAGGACGATAAAACAAGTTATTACCAATGTAAGCTTTATCAGCAGCTGCTTGTGATACTTGATCTGCCCATGTTCCTTTTATATTAGCTCTATCCAACTGCAATATAATACCTCTGTTGTTTGGACCAAAATGGGAAAAATTATTAGATATGTTTATTGTATCAGCCAAAATAAATTTACAAATTACGGTAAAAAATAAAACAAAAAACAATTTTTTCATATTAAGCGCCTAAAATATAGAAATAAAAATGGTATGCAAAACTTGTACAATGTAATTCTTAGCCTTAGCAACATAGCAAAAAAAATATTGCTTACCTTGGGTAATTATAGCAAATCTTTTTACCACAAATTAGGTTGATTTTCCTACAATTAATTATAGGCGATTTTTATATTATTTATACTTCGAGACTTTTAATTACTACAGCTCAATTAAACAACTTACATTTATTTTAAGGGATATTTTATTTTAGAAGAGTTAATATCAAAGAAAAATTTAGACTACTTAAGGCATTGAAAAGATAAATAACTTTACAATGCCCTAACAATTTAAATTTTTTGAAGATATTCAGAATAAGAGTAACTTTAACCTTTAGTATAATTAGTCACTTTTATGTTTAGTTATTAATAGAATAGGAATATCTGTATCATGCGCAATATCTTCAGCAACTCCACCTGTTATAAAGTGAGAGAATGATCCTAGATGATGTGACCCTAATATAAATATATCAGCTTTCCACTCTTTGGCATCATCTATAATAAGAGAAGCTAGATCAGCACCATAATTTTCTAGCAGAACTACATCTGCAGTCATACCTTTACTCTTTACAATTTCCTTAACATGCGCAACCAACTTATTAGCTATTTCCATTAGCGTGTCTTGCAATTCAGCTATACCAACCATTTCTATTCCAAAGGTAATTTGTTCTAAATTAACCACATGTGCAATTCTAATCTCTGCACCAGCCTCTTTTGCTAAATCTAAGGCTTCTCCTAGAACTTTATCAGAAATATCAGAATTATCTATTGGTACATAAATTCTTTTAAACATATTATTTTCCTCTCAATATTTTCTACCATCATTAATTTCAAGCCATACAAGCCATAGTTATATTATAAAAAAATTGCTACAAAGCTTTTATACTAATTTGCAAATCGCTTCATAATATTTATTCAACCATAGCCTTAAGCTATTAAAGTACCACATGCTAAATAAGTCATTTATCAATATTATAATGTACTTTTATAATTTATCGCAACTTTTTCTATTTAATAAAAGTACTATTAAAAGTTTCACCGTCTGTTGCTTGAGAATATAAAAGTTAAAACAAGTTAACATTATTTTGTTTATTTGACTAATAAATATTTCAATTACTTTATAATAGAGGTTATAATTGCTAACAGTTTTAATGAGATTTGAACAAATATCTTATTGAGCTTTGAAATTTAATATTCGTGCATCTTATAAAAGAAAAGATTCCATACACAAACAAAGTTTATAAGCATGAAGTTATCTTAAAATTGCTAAATAAGTTATAATCTGTGTTTAGTGTCTGATTAATCTATTAAGATAATGATAAAGGACGTTAAAGAGAGTAAATGCTAGATCGTAATAAGGTATATATTATTATTTAACCAAAATCATCACTTTTTTAATATTGTTATTATTATATTGATACATAGGTATAAATTTATTTTATTTGATAAGATAGTGTGGATTCAGTTATGTAGGAAATTATTATGAAGAATATTGCTGTAATTTTGGCCGGTTGTGGTCGACTTGATGGTTCAGAAGTACATGAGTCAGTTTTAACTCTCTTGTCCATCAAGCAATTAGGTGCAAATTATCAATGTTTTAGCTTGGATGAAAATCAAGATCATGTTAGTAATCACTTAACAAATCAAAATGAACCAAGTAGCCACAGGAACATGATGGTTGAATCTGCCCGTATTGCTAGAGGTGATATTAAGCCCGTCACTGAGCTTAATGTAGAAGATTATGATGGCTTAATAATACCGGGAGGTAATGGTACTGCATTTAATTTATTTAATTTTGCAATACAAGAAGAATCTTTTACTATAAAACCAATTATTAGAGATATATGCAGACAATTTACTAGCAACCGAAAACCTGTAGGTTATATTTGTATTGCTCCTGTTATGATACCAAAGATATATCAAGAAAAAGTTAACATGACGGTTGGAGATGATAAAGAGATAGCTAAATTGATTGAAAAGCTAGGGGCAATACACCATAATTGCGCTGTAGAAGATATTTGCGTAGATGAAAAATATAAAATTGTGACAACCCCTGCATATATGCTTGCTCAAAATATAGTAGAGGCTTATACAGGTATACATAAGCTTGTTAATAAACTCATAGAATTAGCATAAAATATAACGGGATAAAGTATGAACAATAATATAACTATAAGGTTTGCGACTGAAGAAGATATACCATTAATTTTATCTTTTATAAAAGAACTTGCTAAATATGAAAAGTTACTTGATCAAGTAACTGCAACAGAACAAAAACTTCGCGAAACATTATTCAATAATAAAAAATATGCCGAAGTAATAATTGCATCAATCAATAACAAAGTTGCTGGATATGCCTTATTTTTTCATACTTTCTCATCATTTCTGTCTAAGCCAGGATTATATTTAGAAGATTTGTACATAAAACCAGAATTCCGAAAACAGAAGATTGCTACAAGCATACTAATCTATCTTGCAAATTTAGCAGTTGACCGTGGTTGTGATCGGTTCGAATGGGCATGTTTAGATTGGAACCAACCAGCAATTGATTTTTATACAAGCATGGGGGCAATTGCAATGGATGAATGGACCGTCTATCGTGTAAATGGCAATAATCTTAAATCTTTAGCCAATAAACAAACTCAATTGGTATAATTAGAAAAATGAGCTCAAAATGTACGAAACTAAGCGTTTAATATTAAGAAACTGGCTTGATTCTGATCTTAATAAGCTTTATAAAATAAATCAAGACCCTATTGTCATGGAGTTTTTCCCACATCTTTATTCTATGGATAAAACTTTAGAACAGATCAAAAGTTTTAAAGAACATTATCAAAAACATGGCCATACATTCTTTGCTTGTGAATTAAAAGATACACAGGAATTTATTGGCTCAGTTGGACTATTTACGATAGATAACAACCTACCATTTGCACCCAATATTGAAATTGGGTGGAGAACTGCAAAAGAATATTGGAATAAAGGATATGCAACTGAAGCTGCAAATGAATGTCTAAAAATAGGCTTTGAAGAATTTAATCTGCAAGAAATTGTGAGTTATACTGCGAAGATTAATCATCGTTCTGAACATATAATGCAAAAAATTGGTATGTTTCGTGATATGAATGGCGATTTTGATAATCCTAAAATCGAACCTACTCATATCCTTTGTCCACACATACTTTATCGAATTACAAAGAAAGATTGGGTAGGGTAAAAGACATAACGTCAATATTGTATAATAATGTTACTTCGTATTCTTCGCCATTTTATAATTATAACTATAGGATAACCCGAAAAGTGATTTAAATATGTTATAATTATTCAATTGCTGTTCTAACTAACATAAAATATTTGCAAATACATTCTTAAGGTATACTTTATGACTAATATTCAATTGATTTTCCCCATCCTTGTTGTACTTGTTCTAGTGCTTAAATTATATCTTAATAACCGCCAAGCTCAATCAATAAATTCTCATTTTAATAATGTTCCAAATAAGTTTGCAGAAACTATATCTCTTGATACACATCAAAAATCTGGTAATTATACAATAGCAAAACTAAAACTAAGCAATATAAGCATAATCATAAATAGCATTATCTTGATTATTTTAACTACAGGTGGTTTTATACAATATTTAGACACATTCATAGGTAATCGTATAGTAGATACTCCTATTACTCATGGAGTAGTATTAATTATTACTATTTCAATAATAAATATGGTTTTTGAATTACCTTTAAACTTATACGCAACATTTAATATTGAAGAACGTTTTGGTTTTAATCGTATGACAATAGGACTTTTTATACGTGATACTATAAAATCATTAATATTGTCAGCAATTATTGGTATACCACTTTTATACTTAATATTATGGTTAATGTCTGTAATGGGTAATTTATGGTGGTTTTGGGTATGGTGTGCCTTAAGTGTATTTAGTATATTAATAATGTTAATATACCCTACTTTTATTGCACCTTTATTTAATAAATTTACCCCGCTTGAAGATGAATCTTTGCGTACAAGGATTTATGATTTGCTAAATAAATGTGGATTTAAATCTAGTGGAATATTTGTAATGGACGGTTCTAAGCGTTCAAGCCACGGCAATGCATACTTTACTGGAATTGGAAAAAGTAAACGCATAGTATTTTTTGATACCTTATTAAAACATTTAACTCATGAAGAAATAGAAGCAATTTTAGCCCACGAACTTGGACATTTCAAGAGAAAACACATTATTAAACAGATAGGGTTATCATTTATAATTAATTTAATTGCATTTTATATTTTAGGATTATTAATAAACCAACCAGACTTTTATCATGCTTTAGGGGTGAATAATATAACTAATTATAATGCTTTAATCTTATTCATTTTTGCGTTGGGGATTGTAGTGTTCCCATTTTCACCAATCACGAGTTATTTATCTCGTAAAAATGAATTTGAAGCAGATGACTTTGCAAAACAATACAGTAATAAAGATGCTCTTATTAGTGGCCTAGTAAAACTATACAAAGAGAATGCCTCCACCTTGACCCCTGATGATATTTATGCAAAATTTTATTATTCACACCCACCAGCTAGTATTAGGATTGCTCATTTAGAGAAAGACACATGATAACTGGGTTAGTTGTAAATAGCTTTGGAAGAAATTTTATTGTTGAAGTACATGATATTAAATACCAGGCGATTACAAAGAGCAAAAATACAGATTACGTTGTCGGTGATTATGTCACACTTGATTTGATTAATAACGAGCAAGCTCAAATTATTGATTTAGTTCCCAGAAAGAATTTAGTATTTAGATCAGACCGTAATCGTAGCAAGATTATTGCTAGTAATATTTCACAAATTGTTATTGTTATTGCCTTAAAACCAAGTTTTAATATATATTTTTTAAATAGTTGCTTGATATTTGCAGAATCAGAAAATATTTCACCTGTTATTGTTATTAATAAAATTGATTTGCCTGATAGCCAAGATTTTATAGATTCGATTGAAGAATTATATTTTAGACAATTAGGTTATCATGTTATTTGTTTGTCTGCCATAAATGATTGTTCTAAACTTACTACATTATTTGAAAATCATCGATCGCTTTTAATTGGCCAATCTGGGGTTGGCAAATCAACTATTACAAATCAGGTAATACCAGATGCTATGACACAAACTAATAATATAACAAAAGCAGAAACTAGTGGTAAACACACAACCACAAATGCCACTTTATATCATATAAATCGCCATTCTGATTTAATTGATTGCCCGGGCCTCCATGAATTTGGCCTTTATCATCTGCAGCTAGAAAAACTTGCTTATTTTTTCCCTGAATGCCACAATCTTATTGGAAAATGTCGTTTCCGCAACTGCATCCATTTAAATGAGCCTGAATGTGCTATTATCAATGCCTACATAAAAGGTACTATCAATAAGCATCGCTTTGATTTTCTGCAAAATTTAACTATAAAGCTCCAGAACAAGAATTAATAATATTTTAGATCTTGGTGATTGGTTTATACTCAAACTGTTCAGAGTCAATGTTTATTTCCAAATTACTAACAACATCCTTTATTTCTTCTAAAAAATGATCTGCATCTACCTCTTTAGTATACGCTTTATATAATAGTCCTGCAAATGGGTTATTAGAAAAATCCTCGGCTCTGAGCAGCTCTAACACGTATTGTGGCTCAATATTTCTTTTATAATCAAATTGCCAAACAAATTTGTTTAATTTATCAAATGAACAGTTTGCAGATAATTGAAAAAATAATAAGCTTAAAGTAAAAGGCTGATTGTCTCGCAGTATTAGATCTATTGCTGCAACCTTTTCTTGATCATCTTTAACACTATTTTGTATTTTTATAAAGTTAGACATAAATTGATAATGAGTATATGTAGTAGATTCTTCTTTATCATCAATAAATCTGGCCAACCTACCATCCCATAATATATTTTCTAATTTAATATCATATATGGTAGGTTTGAGTTGATCGATAAGCTGTCGCATAATTTCCAATCTTATATTCATTGACAATTTATTTTCCTCCATTAATGTGTAAAGATCTTCTCCATAATATTCCTTCACATACAATATACGTGTTGTATTATTTATATTATTTTTAAAAATAACTTCTCTAAATCCTTCGCTTTTAACTAATTCTCCTACATCATTTTTCAACTTAGAGTTTTTATATTTATTAGTATAATTTTTTGAATACGTTACCACCCGATCAACAGATTCTAATTCATAATATTTATTAAATGTAATTTCAATACCTGTAGTTTTTATTATTTTCCTACTCCCTCGTTGCACATAAGGATGATAATGATTGTAACAAACATTGTTATGCAAATTTGGTTTAAACAAAATTTTCAGTTTATTTTGATACTCATATACTACAACAGAATGCTTGAGTAAATAGCATTTTCTCAAAAATACTGGATATTTTAATATTCGATCTTTTTGTAACTGCTTAATTTTTTCAAAAATATATTCTATTTCTCCAACTGTAACCTGCTGCGCTTTGCCAATCTTCTTATTTATTTCACTTATTTTAAGCTTTACAGCTATCTTTATTGAAGAATGTTTTTTTTGATCTTCTACAGGAGTAACAGAACTTTTACTTAGATAATCTATCAGTTTCAGTAATCCATTTTGATTATCTGTTTCTTCGTCTGTTTCTGATTTAAATAAGATTTTATCTGGACTACAAAGCAAAATTAGGTCATTATTATTAAGTAGCCCGCTAAATACATTCTTATTATACTGATCTTTTTTAAAATCTAATAATATAGAATGATTAGTCAAATGATCCGATGATAGGTTATTAATTAAATTATCTTGTATAATATTAATAGCGATAATATAAGAATTGATATAATTTTGTTTTTTAACAGGATCTGACTCTAACAACTTTAATTGACGATCTAAAGAGTCTTTAATAGATATGTGTGGGAGAATTTTAAAAGAAACAACTTTTTGTTGTGGCAAACCTTGCCTAGACGTAACACCAACACTATTCATAGCGACAATTTCCCTTTAAATTTTATGATCACATCCATAATAAATTATGTTTAAAACTCAAATGAACCATTTTAAATATAATAATTAAACCATTTATGATAAAGGCAATTCAGCATCAGATTATATTGATAAACTACTAGAATTAAAAACATCTGCCTCTAACATATTACACAATTTGAATCCTTTAAATTAAGATTATCTAGTAGTCTCTTAAGTAATTCAGTGTTATATTCTCCAGTCTTTAAATTTAACAAGTTAGAATATTCAATAACGCTATTAACTAACCTTTCATTAGCAATATTATCTTGTATTATATAAATTGCCATAAAATATGAATTAATGATTTTATGTTCTTCTATAGAATTAGAATGTACTAAATTAAGATCTTTTTCTAATGTCAGTTGGATAGTTTCATAAGATGTTACTTTAGGAATTGTATGAACTTGTAGGAATTTAGTTTCATTTATATTATTAGAATTCATAATTACACTATATCTAAAAAGTTTAATAATCCAAAGCTATATAATAATTATCTCTTCAAAGCTCATATCAAACAATTCGAGCCTAAAAAGTATTTTAACCTATTTTATAAAATATAAACAAGTTACTCATATCAAAGATATCATCTTCATATAGAGTTTGAAAGGTTATTAAAATCATCTCCGGACGTTACTGAAAAGCTATCAAACAAATTTTCTATATTTTTTATTAAAGACGTAATTGAACTAGGGCTAGATCTACCATCTGGCCACCAATCTTCGTCTGTACCAGTAGCTTCACCATACCAATCAAAGCCTGCCTCCTGTAATACCCCAATAGCTGGAGGTATATCCTGAATATCACTGCTATTAAAGACCTCATACTGATCTCCATCTGAGAAATTATGCAATTGATTATTATCTAAATGTTCTGACCCACTGTTTAAACAACAGTTAGAAACTTCACACTCAAACCCTGTATAGTTAAGTGAGTTAGTGGAGGGCTCATATTTTATGTTATCAATAATCCCATGAACTTTTTGCAAAAATTCGTTATTAGCTTCTTCATCCTCAATATACAATTCCCATAATAATCCGCTAAAAGGATTAGCCAAATATTTTTTCAGAAGCTTATTTATTTCAAGAGATGAAGTAATAATACTTGTACCAAATTGTTTAGAGAATTCGATTAATTCATTAAAATTTTTCCATTCCTGATATAGTTGAAAGAATAGTAAACACAATGTAAAATTCTGAAGCTTTCTTTTATAGTCTGAAATAGTTAAGCGTGAATTAAAATTTTTTGTTATATAGGTAAAAGCTTCACAGTCTGTATAATCAATAAAACTAGCTTTTTCACCATCCCATACAGTATTTAATAATTTAATATCGTGTATTCCTATTGTACTAACTTCATATTTATGTAAAAGCTGTTTAATAATTTCTAATCTTGTTTGTATTGATAATCTTCTTGGCCTTATTAATATAGAAAGATCTTCTCCACAGTATTCTTGAATATATATAACACGCTCTTGACCTTTGCTATTTAGAAATTTTATTTTTTTAAAGCCATCTCGTTTTAAGCTATCATCTTGACATTTTTCTAATTCTAAATTTTTAT
Source organism: Neisseriaceae bacterium (assembly GCA_046336365.1). Classification (GTDB taxonomy): domain Bacteria; phylum Pseudomonadota; class Gammaproteobacteria; order Burkholderiales; family UBA11063; genus Aquella. The sequence continues at coordinate 10,857 of JBKDHQ010000063.1, read as the reverse complement.
ATCCCATATTAGGATGTTTTGAGTGCGTAACAACTCGGCAAATAGACTCAAATTCTTTATTCTCATTTAGAGTAATTAGCATGCCTGCATTCTTTATAAATTTACTATTACCCTCTCTTAAATGTGGACTATTGGTTACTGATTCCTTATTGGAAAGATTTGGTTTAATAAGTATTTTATACTTGCCCTTATCTTCATAAAGTAAAATAGAATGTCTAAGGCCATTATTCTTTTTTGAAATGAATATTGTGTAACCATCTTCAAAATATTCATTTGCTGCTTTTACAATAATTTTTGCTTCCCTTTTGGCAACTCTACAAGCTTTATCAATCTGCTTATTTATTCCCTTTATAGCATTTCTTACATTTTCAAATAAAATATCATTCTTATATCCCATGCTCTTGCCCCAGGAATTAACTCCACTACCAATTTGACTAGTATTTGACTTACCATTATGGAACAAGGCCACACTTCTATCAGTCTTAGTAACCGAAGTAGTTTTGGGGGATAACTTAGAAGAGTTAAATAAATATGGTGAAAATCTGCCAACAACAGACAAAAGCTGCATCGTACTGAACCTTATAAAGTTTTCTTTTTACAAACTTATGGCATAATTATCTTATAAAATAATCATTTAAAATACATAATTATAGTGAGTTATTTTCCGCTCATGGATAATAATAAATGTAAAAGATGTAGTATATTTTAAGTAATTCTTACAACCCTAAAACAGCAATAAGTAGAAGTATTCCACTAAAAGGTAATACAATTATATTAAGTTGCGTCCACCCTAATGTAAATAAGAGTGGTCCAGCTAAAAGGGCTCCAACACCACTTAAAACACTTGTAATAAAATTATTTACACTCTGGACTGTATGACCATTATGCTGTAATTGACTTTGAACAATAAGGGATGTACCTGATATAAAAATAAAATTCCAACCTATTCCTAGTAATAATAAACCAATATAAAAGTTGATGGGTTTTGTCCCAAGTATAATAACAGCACTACATATGAAATAAGTAGATATACCGATCAGCATAACTGGTTTTAATCCATATTTATTAATCAGCCTGCCAGTGAATAAAGAGGTTAGAAACATTCCCAAAAAATGTAATTGCATAGCCAATGTAATATTACTTAGTGAATAATGATATATTTTTGACATTGCTAATGGTGTTGCTACCATTACTTGTGTCATTATTAGATAACAAAGCCCTGTTGCAAGTGTCCCAACAACAAATTTTCTTTGTAATAATATTTGTTTTATTGAAACTATTGTTATTAGTGTATTATCTCTTTGAGATGGAGGACTTTTTGTATAGTTAATCTTGATAAACATAAATAAAATAAAAGTAAGGCAATTAATAAGCGCAACGACTATAAAAGTACCTAAAAACATGCTATTATGCAGTAAATATTTAGTTTTATCAGCAATTAACGGCCCAAATATAGCAGCAGGCACTCCTGCTAAAATAATATAACTAATTGAAGTATTTTTTCTTTCTGCTATAGATATATCTGCAGCATTATAACGATAATACCAGCCAATGCCTGCATGAACACCAATAATAGCTCCTCCTATTATTAATATCATAAAAGTATGGCTAATTGTAGAATAAGCACAAAAAATCATTGCTATAAGGCTAAGTGAAATGCCAAATAAATGTACAGAACGTATAGAATACTTCTTGAAAAGGAGGCTTGCCAGTAAAACACCGAATGGAATGGCTATCGTCATAAAAACACTAGGCAATGTTGTTATTGAAGATGATACTCCAAATGATAATGCTAATAGGCTGCTAATCATCAGATTAACTTTTAAATTAATCATCATATTAGTTTGGCCAAAACATAATGTCATTAGATTATAACGATTATCCTTTGACTTATCTATCATATGCATTCTTACCTTTAAAACAAGACTAAAAATTCTTTTTTATTCAACAGTAACACTTTTAGCTAAATTACGAGGCTTATCAACATCAGTGCCTTTAGCAATAGCAGTATGATATGCTAATAATTGCAAAGGTATTACATATAAAATAGGCAATAAATAATCAGGAATTCCTTTAGTATCCAATTTAACTAAAGCATGACATTTCTCAGTGATTTCATCATCTGTATCTGTAAATACATACACTGCACCTTGCCTTGCCAATATTTCCTGGGCATTTGATTTAACTTTATCTAATAAGATATTCTGTGGCATCAATAAAAATACTGGCATATTTTTATCAATTAAAGCTAGTGGCCCATGCTTTAATTCACCAGCAGCATAGCTTTCGGCATGAATATATGATATTTCCTTAACTTTTAAAGCACCTTCAACTGCAATCGGATACATTGATTGCCTACCAATAAATAAAGCATGCTCTTTATCTTTTAACTCTTTCGCAATAGCTTTTAGCTGTGGCTCTAAGTTTAATACTTCTACAATCAAATGTGGTAATTTCCACATTTCTATTATAGATTCTTTTTCCTGTTCAACTGATAAATTTCCATGCTCCTTAGCTATTGTATATACTAAATATAATAATGCAACCAGCTGGGTTGTAAATGCCTTGGTGGAAGCAACTCCAATCTCAGGACCAGCCTTAGTTAGAATATGAAATTTGGATAATCTAATCAAGCTACTTTCTGGAACATTACAAATTGATAAAGTATTTTTTATACCTAATTCATGTACATATCTAATGCATGCCAAAGTATCTGCTGTTTCGCCAGATTGTGATATATTTATAACTAATTGATTCTTATTAACAACAATTTTACGATAACGATATTCACTTGCAATATCTACTGTACAACTAATCCCAGCAATTTCTTCAAACCAATATCGTGCAACACATCCTGCATTATAGCTTGTTCCACAAGCAATAATTTGAACATGATCAATATTTTTAAAGACTGTAGCTGCTTCTTTTCCAAAAATGTCAGATTTAAAGCTATTCCCCAAATAGTTCAGTGTATCTGCAACTGCCATTGGTTGTTCAAAAATTTCTTTTTGCATATAATGTCTATATTGACCAAGATCTGAGATATTTACAGACAAATTACTAATTGATACCTCTCTTGTGATAGATTTGCTATTCTTATCAAAAACTTCAAAATTATTAATAGAAATTTTTGCGATATCACCTTCATGTAAATAAACTACTTTTTGTGTTACTGGTAGTAAGGCTGAAATATCAGAGGCAAAATACATTTCATTAATCCCCACCCCTAACACAATTGGGGCCCCTTGACTAACACAAATAACTTCATTTGGACTATTTTTATTGATCACACCAATTGCGTAAGCACCAGATAACTCTATAACAGCTTCTCTAGTAGCAGCAACTAAATCATTTGATTTCTTATAATAATGGTGAATAAGATGAACAATGACTTCCGTATCTGTTTCAGAGTCAAAAGTATAGCCTTTTCTTATTAGTTCATCACGTTTTTCAGTATAATTTTCAATAATTCCGTTATGGACAACCGCAAGCTCTTCTTTTGAAAAGTGTGGATGTGCATTAGATTCTGATACCCCACCATGTGTAGCCCACCTGGTATGGCCAATACCAATTAGACCTTTAAATTGATTTGTATTACATTGTTCTATCAAGTTTTTTACTCGATTAATACATCTTTCACGGGCAAGTTCTCCTGCCATATCAACTACAGCAACACCAACTGAATCATATCCACGATATTCTAGTCTGGATAAGCCTTCTAGTATAACCGGTACTACATTACGTTCACTAATACCACCAACAATACCACACATAAAACGTTAACCCCTAAATAGATTATCTATTATATCAAGAAAATTATAATAAAAGATGCCTTAAACAATGATGAGATTTAGTATCACAATCACCTGAGAAAGTTATTATAACATAACACCTAGTTAGGGTTTACGATAGAATACCTAAGTTGAGTTTATTATTTAATATACTAATAAATTAATATATCGTAGTCAAACTCACCAGATTTATAATACCATCTATTTACTAAAAAGTTAAAATACTTGCTTAAATATAATGTTAGTTTTATTTAATTAACCTGAACCCTCACTTTTTATTAAATAATAATATGTCTGGAGATAATAAGATGGAAACAAGTTTAACTCTAAAAGCACGTACACCAAGCACTGAAGGAATTGAAGTTGAAGTTCCTACAAATGAATTAAATGGGGAAGATTATTCTGAAGCAAGATGGTTTATTAACTCAACCTCTATTAATGCATATTCTAGCTTAGCTTCTACATTTGACGTGGATTGTACATACCATCCAAATAATGTGCCAACAAATTTATATATAAAAAGTTTAAAACAATTTTTGCATTCTAACGAATTTTCAGAACTATGCTGTGAATTTTACATACTAAGATGTACCACAACAAAAAGAGGTTCAGACAAACTGATAGAAAAATTTGCTCATATAGCAAAAAATAGCTTTAACTCTTATCTAAATACTCATTCCAAAAAAATGAAACAAGATATTCCACTTTATTGTATGATGCAAGATATCTTTAAAAAACTTGTCCATGATAACAATAATATAGCTTTTATAACAACAGTCTTACTTAATCCAATCTTAGAATTAATATTATTACGTAATTCTACCTCAGCTGATATACAAAGTAGTTTAATTAAGGATTTTATACAAGAATTAAAAAACAAACATGATTTTACGAATAATAAAAATTCATGTGCTGATTTTTCAAAAGCGTTACAAGAACAGGTAAAGATATCTAAAAAAATACAATATATGAAAACTCGATCAAATGAACTAATGCTAAGCTTTAGCACTTTCGCAACACCAACTCTAGTAATTACTATTTTATCTTCAATATTGTTTATGAAATTTTTTGGATACGAAGTTCCTTTTTATATGTATTTTCTGTTCACATTATCATTGGCTCTTCACAGAAAATTCTCTCCAACTGAAAAATTGCGCAAAGTAGTCAAAATGCCTGATGAAATTAGTAGCGAAATATCTACTCGCTATGACGAGTTAACTAGCTTAATAATCATAGATGATCTTGAGAAAAAAGCCATTTCTAATCCTTTTAAATCATTAATTTCTTTTTTGCAAAATAAGATTCTTTTGCCGAATATAAATTTACGTGTATTTGAAAAAAATAATAATAAATTTGAGTATCCAACTGCAAATATTACTAATCTAACAAATCAATTTCCCAAACAAAATAGCCTACTTTCAGATGCAGCTGCTATTTCTCTTAAAGGCAAAAATAAATCACTGCAAACAAAACCAAAAATATCAGAAAAGCCAATTTCTCTAGTAAAACAACCAGAAGTAATAACCCCAAATAATAGTATTATTATTTCTAAACATTCTATAACTAGCAACTGTCCATCAACAGATATACACCATAATGATCTTAAAAAAGTAATTGGAAGACATGGTAATCAATATCATATTTATTGGGATGATACAGCTTTAAGTAATGATAGACTACCAATAATAACTAGAATAAAAGGGATCTTTGACAAGGCAGAAGAAGTTAGAGGATCAACTAATTCTTCTGGAATCAATAAATTACAAGGGGCAATATGTAAAAGCGGTCTGGTGTTTACTCATGAAGTTAAATTGGTTGGAACAGCAAGCAGGGTTTATGGTAGTATTTACCTTACAGAAATAGGCTTTGTAGTGGTATTTTATTATTTTGATAATAGCGGAAGAGAAACTAACCATTAATTAAAATAATCTTAAACAATACTTAAATACTTAGAAAGCTATTTCATAAATATAAAAACTATAGGCCAAAGATATCATCACTTGCAACAAAGTAAAATTGAAGTTTTGAATCTTCTAGTATATAACGAGGCACAAACGTTGCCATGTGCTAATAATACATGGGCTATTGCTACAAAGTAGATTCTATCTGAAATTATATTACGATCAGATCTTTTAAAACATTTATAAATGCGCTATCATTATTTAAACATGGAATATAATTATATGTTACCCCACCATTATTTAAAAACACTTCTTTATTAGTTATCGCAATTTCTTCTAAAGTCTCTAGACAGTCACTGACAAACCCTGGGCATACAATATCTATAGCCTTCACTCCATTACATGCTAAATCACGAATAATATCGATTGTTGCGGGAGTTAACCACTTATTCGAACCAAATTTAGACTGGAAAGTCATAATATATTGTGAATCATCTATTGCAAGCTTTTGGGCAATCAGCTTTGTTGTTAATAAACACTCATTATAATAAGTATCACCATTTTTACATAAAGCAAGCGGAATAGAATGATAGCTAAATATTAATTTTTCTCCCCTACCATTTTGTCTAAATGAACTTTGTACTTTGCTAGCAACTGCTTCAATATATAGTTTATTACTAGCAAAACCATTACAAAATTGAAGATTAGGAATAAATTTCTTTGTTTTATAATAATTGGAGACTGCATCAAAAACTGAGGCAGTAGTTGTAGAAGAATATTGTGGATATAAAGGAATCACTTGTAGTGTTGCAATGTGATAATTAGAACTAACCTCATCTAGAACAGAGATTATTTCGGGGCTGGAATAAGAAAATGCACATCGTACTAAAATATTTTCATTATTGATAACATTATTTAATTGTTTAGCTTGTTCAAATGTATAATATTTTATTGGTGAAATATATTCTTTTATATCTAAATTATTTGCATACAGGTTAGACTCCAAGTTAATATTAGTCACTATTTCTTCTGATTTTTTGCACTTATTATCTAATTGCTTTAATATAGAATGGTAAAACTCATTCCAGACTTCTCTATATTTACAAAGCAGTACACGAGGCCTAAACATTAAAATAATGCCATACAATATTGGATACCATACAATTTTAGGCAGGTTAACGACTCTTTTATCGCTTAAAAACTTTCTGAGAAATTCTTTAATACTGGCTTTGCTTAATCTATCTGGAGAACCTAAGTTAACTAATAGAACTAGATTTACTTTATTATGTTCATTCACGCTTATTTATCACTTTTACTCTTTTGGTTTAGGAAATTTGTGTTCTTGCCTAGTAACTAATCTATAAATATTACTCTTATGAGTATAGAAAATGAAAAATGCTATTAATAACACTGCACCAAAATAAGCACTATTACCCATTAAAAGGTAGGCATATATAGGCGACATAAAAGATGCAGATAATGCAGATAATGAAGATATTTTAGTTAACTTGAATATAACTATCCATGTTATAACAATTAATAAAGCTAAAATTGGATTAAACCCTAAGATAACTCCTATTGAGGTAGCAACACCCTTTCCACCTTTAAATTTAAAGAATATTGGGTAAATATGACCAATAACGGTTAACAATCCACATAAGGCAATAATAGAATCACTACCATTAGCTTGGGCAAAATAATGTTTGGCAACCCATACAACAATAGCGCCTTTTAATAAATCACCTATTAGCGTAAGAGCAGCAGCTTTTTTATTACCACTTCGCATTATATTAGTGGCTCCTGCATTTTTAGAGCCATAACTACGAGGGTCATCCATTTTATAAAATTTACTAATCAATATAGCAAACGATAAAGAACCAATCAAATAGGAAGATAATAAAAAAATATATATCACAAAGCCTCCAATGCTTAATACTTCAAGTTAAATTGGAATTGGTTAAAACCTTGTTCAGTAACACCCATCCCAATGCCAAGGTTTTGCTGCGGATGCACAGAGAGCATGAAACTACTATTATATCTATTAAGTGCTGTTCTAAATTCTTGGCTTTGCATAGCAGTTTGTTTTGGTGCTAAATCAGGATTAGTTGTCTCAGGTAGATTGGCAAGTATTGGTCGTCTAGAAATATCTGCTAAATGCACATCACTTTCAACTTTATAATTTTTACAAAAAACTGAATTTGAAACTGTTCCATCTGTATTATAACAATAATTGGTAGCTTTTTTTGGTTGCTGTACTTTAGTTGTTACTGGATTAGAACGTGGATCAATTATTCTATTGATTTTAGCTGACTCATTAGTTTTTTGGATAATATTTTTCTTAGCTTGAGGTTTTGGTGTCAAAAAGTTAGGGACAAAATCTGCCAAACCAATAGCAAATGATTTTGTTACAAATCCACAAAACACAGAGAAAAGCACAACTTTCACAAACGAAACTCCACTATATAGAAAATGAAGATCCACATCCACAAGTAGTTGTTGCCTTTGGGTTCTTAATTGTGAATTGAGACCCTTCAAATGAATCCACATAATCAATTTCAGCACCAGCTAAATACTGATATGACATTGAATCAACTAAAAATTTAATTCCATCTTTTTCGATCACAAGATCATCTTCATTAATAATTTCATCAAAGGTAAATCCATATTGAAATCCAGAGCATCCTCCACCTGTAATAAATACACGTAAACATAACTCTAGATTACCTTCTTCTTCAACTAATTCCTTTACTTTATTAACTGCATTGTCTGTAAACCTAATCTGTGAAAGCTGGTCTTGATTTGATTCTTGATTAATACCTTGATCTGATTTAGTAATAGTATTTGAACTATCTGAATTTTCAGTACTGCGAGCTAAGTTGTCTTCTTTAAATATTTCTTGTTCAATAATAGAGTCTTGAACAAATGCTAGATTACTCATTTTAAAACCTACTAAATAATATAAATTATATAATCATTATAACAAAAATCCCTCACCAATGGTGAAGGATTTTTATCACAACCGAAAATAATAAGTGGCAAGCTATTTGGTAACAGCTGACGCAGCTGCAACTTCCGCTGCAAAATCTACGACTTGCTTTTCGATCCCTTCACCAACCACGAACATTGCAAAATTATTTACTTTTGCATTATTACTCACCAATAATTTTTCCACAGTTAAATCAGGATTTTTAACAAATGGCTGCCCTAAGAGAGTTATTTCAGATAAAAATTTGCTAATTCGGCCTTCAACCATTTTAGCAACTATCTCTGCAGGCTTACCAGACTGCTCTGCTTGTTGCGTATAGATATTACGTTCAGCTTCAATTTTTTCACTAGGAACATTATCTTTTGATACACAAACTGGCTTAGACGCAGCAATATGCATTGCTAAATCTTTACCCAAATTAGCATCTCCACCATGCATATCGATTGCTACACCAATCTTCTTACCATGCAAGTAAGTTGCTATAAAACCTTCAGTATGAAAAGATTCAAATCTACGTATTGTAATATTTTCACCTAATTTTGCAATAATATCCTTACGTGTCTCTTCAACAGTCTTACCATCAGGCATAACTGTATTTGCTAAATCTTCTAGTGTTTTAACCTTAGATTCTACAATTTTTTTAGCTACACAATTTGCAAAATTTGTAAAGCTCTCATCTTTAGCTACAAAATCTGTTTCACAGTTTACTTCAACTAGTGCTCCACTTTTGCCATCAGGAGTAACATAAATTGCAACAGTTCCTTCAGCCGCAGTTCTTCCTGCAACTTTACCAGCCTTAGCACCACTTTTAACTCGTAAAATTTCCTCGGCTTTTTTTAAATCTCCACTTGCTTCAACTAAGGCTTTTTTACATTCCATCATACCTAAACCGGTCATTTCTCTAAGCTCGCTAACCATCTTAGCTGTTATATTTGACACAACATTTCTCCTTTTATTCTTCTACAGTTTTAGTAGCAATTGCTGATTCTTCCTGAACATTATTTTGTTCTTTTGTATCATCACTACTTGCTGCATCTTTGCTTTCTATACTAGATTTTCTTACTCTACGAACTGTTTTAGCTGGTTTTCCTTCAGCTTCATCAATTAATTCAACTTTAGCTTGATTTGCAATTTCACTCACAACATTTTCCTTAGCAGTGATAACCGCATCAGCAATTTTTGAGGTGTAAAGGCGAATAGCTTTCGCTGAATCATCGTTACCAGGAATTACATAATCAACTTGAGATGGATCATTATTTGTATCGACAATACCAACTACTTTAATCCCTAATTTTTTAGCTTCTTGAATTGCAATATTATGACAACCAGTATCTACAATAAATAACATCGTTGGTATTTTCTGCATTTGAGAAATACCACCAATACTAGATTGTAATTTAGCTACTTCGCGTGTTAAATCTAATAATTGTTTTTTATTCAACCCGTTATCAGCTTTTTCTAATAAAGCTTTCTTAACTTCCAATTTTTTAATTGATTTCTTTACAGTTTCAAAATTTGTTAACATTCCGCCCAACCAGCGATGGTTAACAAAAGGCATTCCAGATCTCACTGCTTCTTCAGCAATAATTTCACTAGCTTGACTTCTTGTCCCAACGAATAGGACTGTGCCTCTATTTCTAATTTCTTGCTGTACTGACTTAACAGCTTCTTCAAATTTTTTAACAGTTATATCCAAATTAATAACATGTATTTTATTTTTTGCGCCAAAAATATATTGTTCCATTTTTGGATTCCAGAATTTAGTTTGATGACCAAAATGAACTCCAGCTTCAAACATTTCTTTTAATAATGACATATATATATCCTTAAAGGGTTATACTTCCACTGCCGGATTCTTGATAGCATATAATATTATATACGACTACACCCTTAAACCAAACAGTGTGTTTTTTAGATAATAAGTTGAAAATTATTTTAGATAATTACAACACCAAGCAGAGTATTTTAACATAAAATCAGGCAAATTGTCCACAACTATTTGCAAAACATGATTCTGTCGGATGGCTATTCTCCCACCTGATGAAACTTCTGCAATATAGGTTATAATCTTCTAATTACAAAAATATACTAAATTTTCTAAGCTAAAATTTTTTAAAATCTGATTTTTTGTTAAATTTAAGTAAATTTTCATAAAGTATACTAGCCCAATCCCTATTAT